>CAUWFY010000223.1:0-1508 GCA_963558115.1 uncultured Clostridia bacterium | reverse complement strand
GAAATAATATTAAAAAATGAACCATTAGAAAATAATATATTATGGACAAAACAAGGAAATGAAAATGTTGTTTTAACATATATTTATGATAAAGATGCAGATTTAAGAGGTACAAAATTTGTATTAGAAGAAAGTGTCATTTTGCAAAATGGCAAAGAAATAGTAGCTGATAAAACAGAATTAGAAGTGCCAGAAGAAGTTGTAGATTCAACAATAGAGGTTGTAGCAACTAATAGTGAAAATGAAATTTTTAAAGGAAAATTAAATTCAGGAATAGATAGACAAATTAATACAGAAATAAAATTAATAGTCAACTTAGCAAATATTGCAAAAACTATTTCAATTAAAGAAAATCAAAGTAGCTATATGGTAAATGAGCAAGAAACAAATGCAAATATAGTATTTAATAGAACAATAATATCAAAATCTGATTTTAATAAAATTTTTGGAGAAAATGGAGCTTTACAAGTACTTAACGAAAATGGAATATTGTTAGCAACAGTTGATAACAACTCAGTTGCAGATGAAAATGGAAACATAATAATAGACTATACAGGAAAAGAACCAAGTGCACTAGAAATAATAACAACTGAAGCTTTAGAAGAAGGAGAATTAAGCTTCTACAATGTAAAAACAATAAAAGAATCAGACTCAAAGACTACAAAAAATGCAACTAAAATAAATACAAAAATATCATACAATTACAAAGAAGAAACAGAAAATGAAACAGAAGGAATTGATTCTATAACAAATGAAGAAAAGAAAGTTGAAACAGATATACAATTAAAAGAATCTGTAACAGAAGCAACATTGGAACTAAATAAAAATACATTATCAACAGTAGTATCTAATCAATTAGAAATGAAAGTAACATTAAAAACGAATACTGAAAAATATGACTTGAATAAAAATCCAATAATAAAAATAGAGTTACCAGAACAAGTAGAAAATATTAATATAAATAATGTAAGCTTACTATATGAAGAAGAATTAAAAATAAAAAATTATTATGTTGAAGGAAGAAAAATAGTTTTAGAGCTAGAAGGAGAACAAAAAACATATAAAGAAAATACAGTTGAAGGGACAGACATAATAATAGATGCAACAGTAGATGTAAATAGAAAATCAATAGCAAAAGATGAAAAAATTGTAATGCATTATACAAATGAAAATGTAACATCATATGCAGAAGGTGAAAATGGAGAAAAATTAGCAGATATTTCAATAGTACCACCAAAAGATGTGACAGCAATAAATAGTATAAAAGATTTAGGTGTTGAAACAATAGGACAAGAAGAAAATGAAGAAATTGCATTAGAAAGAGGAAAAAATAGTAAAAATATTGAAGTTGGATTTGAAATTATAAATAATAATCCAGAAAACATTGAAAATGTAAATATATTAGGAACATTTCCAACAAAAACAGAAGAAAATAACATAGACATAGAAGTTTTAGAAGGAATAAATGTTGAAAATGCAAAAGTATATTATTCAGAAAATGAAAATGC
>CAUWFY010000222.1:0-1518 GCA_963558115.1 uncultured Clostridia bacterium | reverse complement strand
TGTTATACTAACTTAAATGACCACTGCGACAGCAGTTTAGTGCAATTACTATTTTTCATCCTAATATCATTTTTATAATTTTTTGGCCCAATTCTTTTTATATCTCATTTTTCCCATATCATAGTATATTCTATTTCTTTTGTACTTTCATCTATATTTTCGTTGGTAATTACAAATCCATTTTTCTTATAAAAACTA
Organism: uncultured Clostridia bacterium; assembly: GCA_963558115.1. Classification (GTDB taxonomy): domain Bacteria; phylum Bacillota; class Clostridia; order TANB77; family CAG-508; genus CAG-269. The sequence continues at coordinate 1,320 of CAUWFY010000222.1, read as the reverse complement.
ATTGCATTTATATTTTTCTTGTATACTCTTAATGTCAAATGATTTTTATTTTCTTTTACTTTGTTTAATAAAGATGTTCCTATTCCTATACTTTGATTATTAGTATCTACAAAAATGCCTTCAATATAGTTATCATTTAAGCCTATAAAACCTACAATTTTTTTCTTATTAATATATACATATATTTCTGCATTTGGCAGGACTTCTTTTACAAAGTTATAATTACTTTTCCAATATTCCTCAGAAATAAATTTATGTGCTTTTATATTTTCATTTTTCCATATTTTCATGACAGTATTTATATCATTATTTTCAAATTTTCTTATCATAAAATTCTCCTATAAATCTTATTTATTACTCCATTAATTCATTATCATTATTATTTTAAATATCTAAATACTTCTTCTGGATATATCTTTAAATTATTATTTATGAATTCATCAACATCAATCCATGTTGCATCAGTTTCGCAATTATCATCAATTATATGATATTTTTCTTTATAATCTGAATCATTTATATCAACATTATAAAAAAATATTAATTCATGTGCATTTTTTCCATTATAAGTAAATATATTTTCAGATACACCTAAAAAATCTCCAACTTTAATGTCTATATTAAGCTCTTCTTTAAATTCTCGTTTTAATGCCTCTTTGCTATTTTCTAAAAATTCAATACCTCCGCCTATGCTTCTATAAAATGTTTCATTTTTACCTTTATCATATCCTTTACTAACTAAAATTTTGTTATCTCTTTTTACTATACCAAGTACAATAGGTCTTATTTCCTTAAATTTATCCATATTAATACTTTACCTCCTTTATCAGTTAATAGCTGTTACTATACTACGATGATTTTTGTCTCCGACCCCAAAATCACCAAATTACATTACATATAATAATATACAGAAAAATTGTAATAAGCTTCCTAGTAGTATAAATAAGTGAAATACTGAATGCATCCATTTATGTTTTTTTCCTATTGCATATAATCCTGCTCCTATTGAGTATGCAATTCCTCCTGCTAATAGTAAGCCAAATCCTATATTACCTAATAGTGATGGTAATAAGTTTATTTTTACTATTATGCACCATCCCATTATTAAGTAACATAACATTGAAAATTTTTTGAATTTTTTTATATCTATTGAGTTTAAAATTATTCCAAGTATGGCTACTCCCCAAATAACTCCAAATATTGTCCATCCTGTTGCTGTGTTGTATTCTCTTAATGTACATAGTGAAAATGGAGTATAAGAACCTGCAATTAATAAAAATATTGAACAATGGTCTAATCCTTGAAAGACTTTTTTTGAGA
>CAUWFY010000221.1:0-1529 GCA_963558115.1 uncultured Clostridia bacterium | reverse complement strand
GCTGTTTATGAAATTCAAAGTTTGAAAAAAGGTATTGAATACTTAGCAATCACTACAATTCGTGATATTATAGGTAAAATGGATTTAGATGAAACTTTTAGTTCAAGAGATGGTATTAACACAAAATTAAGAGTTGTTCTAGATGAAGCTACTGATAGATGGGGATGTAAAATTGATAGAGTTGAAATCAAAGATATTACACCACCAGCAGATGTTAGAGATGCAATGGAAAAAGAAATGAATGCTGAAAGAAATAAAAGGGCTTTAATCCTTGAAGCAGAAGCACAAAGGCAATCTGCAATCACTATTGCAGAAGGTAGAAAACAAGCAGCTATCCTAGAAGCTGAAGCGGACAAAGAAGCTAAAATAAGAAGAGCTGTCGGTGAAGCTCAAGCTATAAAAGAAGTTGCAGATGCTAAAGCTAAAGAAATTCAAATGGTATATGATGCAATGAAACAAGCTGACCCAACAGATAAATTAGTACAATTAAAATCTTTAGAAGCCTTAGAAGAAGTAGCAAAAGGTGAAGCCAATAAAGTATTTATACCTTTCGAAGCTACAAGTGCTTTAAGTAGTCTAGGAGCAATAAAAGAAGTTATGACAGATGATAAAAAAAGTAAATCTAAAAAATCTGAATAAAGAAAAAAAACTTGTATTATTAAAATAAAAGTTTCATAGAACTTTCTATCTAATTAAAAGTCCAATTAATAAATTGGACTTTTTGCTATATTAAATTTCTTATATCTTCATCTTCCTTTAATCTACTTGATATAAAATGATAAGCCTGTTTATTCTGTTTTACTGCTATTTCTGCTAATTCTTTATCATCTATTAATCTGCTACTTGCATATTTTATTATTATTCCCTTATTTTCTATTGCTGCTTTTACAACGTCCCTATCATTTCTCAATTCTTCACTTGCAAAATATAAAGCTTGACCATATTTTTTACAACTTTCAAAAATTATTTCTTTATCTGCTCTTAATCTTTCAGAGGCATAGCAAATTGTCCAAGGTGCTGTTTCTATTGCTAATTTTAAAATTTCTTTATTATCTTTTAATCTGTCACTTGCAAATTCTAATGCTTCACCATCTTGTATTATTGCAGTTCTTACTATTTCCTCATCGTCTTGTAACCTTTCTGAAACTAAATCTAGATTTTTACCATTTTCCTTTACTGCTTTTAACATTTCCTCTTTATTATCGTTATTCACTATTATTTCTTTTACTTCCATTTTAAGATGTTCCTTTCATTTTTACTAAATTTATATTTTATATAAAAATTTTCTGTATTTTTTCTAATTATATCACATTGAGTTTCTTTTTTACAGAAATATTTCTGATTTTTACACCTTTTCCTAAATTTTGTATTATTAAATGACGTTATTATTGTAGAGTAGCAGAAAATAGTTAATAATTAGTTGCAGGATAATGTTTTTTATTGTAGAGAAGCTAGAAATAGTTGATAATTATAATTTTTTGGATTTTGATGTTCGACTGGAATGAAGATTAGAATTGGTTAGGCTTTCT
>CAUWFY010000220.1:0-1577 GCA_963558115.1 uncultured Clostridia bacterium | reverse complement strand
CATTTTGGATTTTTGGTATTAATTCTTCAGCACCAACATAGTCAGCTCCAGCTTTTTCTGCTTCTTCTGCTTTTGGTCCTTTAGCAAATACTAAAACTTTTTGTGTTTTACCTGTTCCGTTTGGTAATACAACTGTTCCTCTAACTTGTTGATCAGCATGTTTTGAATCTACACCTAATTTAACATGTAATTCAACTGTTTGATCAAATTTTGTTTTTGGCATTTTTTCCATGATGTCTAATGCTTCTTTAACATCATATAATTTAGTTTTGTCAACTAATTTTGCACTTTCTGCATATCTTTTTGTCATTTTCATTTTTTTCCTCCTTTGGTTCTAACGAGCTTTGCTCTCCCACATAATATGATTTTATATAAATATTAAATATTTATCTTATTCTGTAACTACTACACCCATTGATCTAGCAGTACCTTCAACCATGCTCATAGCTGTTTCGATTGAAGCCGCATTTAAGTCTGGCATTTTTTGTTCAGCAATTTCTTTTACTTGTGCTTTAGTTATTTTTGCAACTTTATCTCTATTTGGTTTTCCTGAACCTTTTTGAATATTGATAGCTTTTTTAATTAATACAGCAACTGGTGGAACTTTTGTTATAAATTCAAAAGTTTTATCTTTGTATACTGTTATAACTACTGGTATAATCATTCCAGGTTGATTTGCTGTTCTATCATTGAATTCTTTTACGAATTGCATAATATTAACACCACTTGAACCTAAAGCTGGTCCTACTGGTGGAGCTGGAGTTGCTTTTCCTGCTTCTATTTGTAATTTAATAATATTAGTAATTTCTTTTTCTGCCATTTTAATGGCACCTCCTTCTTATTCTTTGAAAGAAAGTTTTCCTTTCTTTTAATTCCTAATTAATTATTTTATTTTTTGTACTTGTGAAAAATCTAATTCAACTGGTGTTTCTCTACCAAACATTGAAACAAGTACTTTAACTTTGTGTTTTTCTTTGTTAATTTCTTGAACTGTTCCTACAAATCCTTCAAATGCTCCATTCATTATTTGAACTTGCTCATCTACTTCATAATCTACATTTACAGAAACATCTTCAAATCCCATACTTTTAATTTCTTCTTCTGTTAAAGGTATTGGGTCTGTACCTGAACCAACAAATCCTGTAACGCCTCTTGTATTTCTTACAATATACCAAGATTGTTCTGTTACAATCATTTTTATTAATACATAACCTGGAAAAACTTTTTTTAGATTTACTTTTCTCTTTCCTTCTTTTATTTCTATTTGTTCTTCCATTGGAACAATTATATCAAAGAAGTATTCTTCTAACTCTCTATTTTTTATAGTGTTTTCAAGGTCTTTTTTTACTTTATTCTCATATCCTGAATATGTATGTACTACATACCATCTAGGTACCATATCATAGTCTTTTTGAGACATAATTGAGCCTCCTCTAAATTAATTTATTCAGCAGTATTTTCTGTGTTATTTGCTGTATTTGTTTCTTCTGCGTTATTTGTTTCATTGCTTTCTGAATTGTTTCCATTAGATTGTGCTTCATTTGTTGAATCAGCATTTTCTGTATTTGTTTCATTTG
>CAUWFY010000219.1:0-1694 GCA_963558115.1 uncultured Clostridia bacterium | reverse complement strand
ATAAAGCAAGTTGCATAAGAGAACCAAAGATAGGAGATAAAATTAAAAATACTAAACCAATAACCATTAAAATAGCATTTCCTCTATTATCACTATCGCTATCATTATCCCTAATTCCACCCCAGAATAAAGATCTAGAGAACATATCAGAAATCATAACAATAAATCCAACCATTACAGAAACTATACAACTAAGTCTAATGTCATAATTCTTAATATGGCTCATCTCATGAGCAATAACACCTTCTAACTCATAATAATCTAACTTTTCTAATAATCCAGTTGTTACACAAATTACTGCATTTTGTGGATTTCTACCAGTAGCAAATGCATTAGGCTGAGCATCTTCAACTACATAAAGTCTTGGTTTTACAGATAAGCCAGAAGTAACCATTAATGCATCTAAAATATTTACTAATTTTAAATCTTCTTCTTTTGTAGCAGGTCTAGCTTTATTTACAGAAAGAACAATTTTATCACTATAATAATAAGAGCCCCAAGCACTAGCAATTGAAAATATTAAAGCAATAACAATTGACATCGTACCTAAATTTAATGCATGACATATATAATAAACAATAAGTGTAATTACGACTATAAATATTGCTATAATTATGCCAGATTCAAATTTATTTTTTCTAACACTTTCAAACATATATTACCTCCAATAAAATAGGAAACACAAGTAAGAGTGTTTCCTTAAAAATTATGCATTTTTTCCAAAGTCAACTTTAATATTTTTTCTAGCTTCGCTACTTTCTGTTTGAAATAATTCGCGAGGCTTAAAGTTAAACATATTAGCAATTAGATTAGAAGGAAAAACTTCTAATTTTGTATTATACATTGTTACTGTATCATTATAGAATTGTCTAGAAAAAGAAATTTTATTCTCTGTATTTCTTAATTCTTCAGATAATTCAGAAAAGTTTTGATTTGCCTTTAAATCAGGATAGCTTTCAGAAATTGCCATAATTGACTTTAAAGTTGTAGATAACTCATTATCTAAAGAAGCTTTTTCAGCTACTGATGCATTATCAGACCAAGAAGATCTTAACTCAGTTATTTTTTCAAAAGTTTCCTTTTCGTGTGTCATATATCCTTTAACAGTTTCGATAAAGTTTGGAATTAAATCAAATCTTCTTTGTAATTGTACATCTATTTGACTCCAAGCATTATCAACTCTAAATCTAGCTTGAACTAATCCATTATATAAAGCAATTATAATTATTGCAATTACAAAGATAACAGCTAAAATAATCAAGAAAACCATTAATAATCCTCCTTACTTAATAATATATTATATACAAATAAATATAACATATTAATAAAGTTTATACAATAAAAAATATTAAAAATTCAACAAAAGGACACAAAAATATTATATAAGTAAAAAATTTGTAATTAATAATTAATAAACTATTCTAAAAATTATAAAAATGAGGTACAAAAATTAATAAAATTTTAAATATCGAAACACAAATGTAACAAAAAAGAAATATAAAGTAATAAAAAAAAATTATTAGCATATAATATAATGTGGAAATAATTGGAGTAAAAGTATTTGAAGATTTTTATGAAAAATATGGAAAAAATACAATAAAGGTACAAGCATTGGGACGCTAAGAAAGCCTAAAAAAGTAGTTAGTATAAACTTTTAGTAGGGAAATTTTAGAAAAAAATTGAATAAGAGATAC
>CAUWFY010000218.1:0-1697 GCA_963558115.1 uncultured Clostridia bacterium | reverse complement strand
AGCGGTTAATTTGTAAAACCATTATCCAGTAACAATAATTATGATTTTTTTAATATTTCTATTGTTATTTTTTTCTATTATGGTTATACTTTATAAGTAAGATTTTATAACTTCTAAAGAAAATTATTGGAAAGGAAGATGATTAAAATGTCAAACTCAAAAGATGAAGTTAATATTTCAAAACTATATGGAGAAGATTGCTTACTGTCAAAAGATGACTTTATAAAAAAGCATAATTTAAATGTAAACGGTCTGTCTTCTTCTGAAGCTTTAGAAAACAATCGTAAATATGGACTTAATGAAATCAAACAGTCAAAATCAAAAAAATGGTACAACTACTTTTTTGATAGTTTACTTAGTCCATTTAATATTATTTTACTAGGGATTGTATTGCTCTTATGCTACACAGATATTTATTTACCAGAAACTCCAAGCTATGCAAATATTATTGTTATTTTAATCTTAATTACTGCAAGCACCTTGTTAGATTTTTTTGAAGAATATCGTTCAAACAAAGCTGCTGAAAATCTTAAAGAATTAGTAGCAACCACTTGTACTGTAATAAGAGATGGAAAAGAAATTGAAATTCCAATGAAAAATGTAACTTTAAATGATATAGTTTTATTATCTGCTGGTAGTATGATTCCTGCTGATTTAAGAGTCCTTGATTCTAAAGATTTATATGTTGGACAATCTTCTTTAACAGGAGAGTCTGATGCTATTAAAAAATCCTCTGAAACAGAAATAACTAATAATGAAATTGATACTATCTCTGAATTAGATACTATTTGCTTTATGGGAACAAATGTAATTTCAGGTAGTGCTAAAGCTTGTGTTATAAAAATTGGAGATTCTACTTATTTTGGAAAAATAGCTCATACAATTACATCTGGAAAACCTAAAACTGCTTTTCAAAAAGGAATTGAAAATATTAGTAAATTATTAATTAGATTTATGCTAATAATGATACCTATCGTTTTTCTTTTGAACTTTCAAAAACATGATAATATTACTGCATTTACCTTTGCAGTTGCAATAGCAATAACCATTACTCCTCTTTTATTACCAGTTATATTATCTTCTTGTTTATCAAAAGGTGCTGTTAGGATGTCTAAGAAAAAAACTATTGTAAAAAAGCTAGATGCAATTCAAAATTTTGGAGCAATGAATATATTATGTACTGATAAAACGGGAACTTTAACGGAAGATAAAATTGTTTTAGAAAAATATTTAGATATAAATGGTGATGAAGATTTAAGAGTTTTAAAACATGCATTTTTAAACTCATATTTCCAAACAGGTCTAAAAGGTAATATTGATGAAGCAGTTATCAAAAGAGGATTAGAACATAGTATGTCTGAAATAAGTTCACAATATATAAAAGTTGATGAAATTCCTTTTGACTTTTCTCGTAGACGTTTGTCTGTTGTTGTCCAAGATAAAAGTAATAAGAAACAATTAATTACTAAAGGTGCTGTAGAAGAAATTCTTAATATCTGTACAATGGTAGATTATAGAGGCACAGTATCACCTTTAACAAAAGAAATTAAAGAAAATATTACTAAAATAACAAAACAATTAAATCGTGATGGTTTAAGAGTAGTTGCTGTTTGCCAAAAAAATGATATTACAAATGTTTCTGATTTTGATGTAAAAGATGAAAAAAATATGGTTTTACTAGGTTTTATAGGATTTTT
>CAUWFY010000217.1:0-1723 GCA_963558115.1 uncultured Clostridia bacterium | reverse complement strand
CTTTCTACTGAAAGAAGTATTGTTCCTGTTGGCATTCTTTCTATTAATTCTCCTGATGTAGATGGTTCTTTTCTTAATGCTAATCCCATGTCAGTATCAGTAACTTTTACACTAATTGGTCCTTTATCTGAAGTTGGTGGATTTTCTCCTTGACCTGTTGGTCTTTCTGAAACTGCTTTTGGCATATTTTCATAAACTGGAATTACGAATTTTATTTTATTTTCTAATGTATTAGTATCTTCATAACAGTTTCTAAGTATTGAAGCTTCACTATATGCTGCTGATAAGTTTTGCATATATTGATGATTGTAGAAACCTCCTCCACTTGCTGGATTTACATCAAATTTGTTTAGGTATAAAGTATGTTGTTTTACATCTATATAACCACTTTTTACAATTTTCATTCCTCCTTCAAGTCCTTTTGCCATAGTGTCCCAACCTTCTTTTTTAGATCTTGCCAAAGCTGTTGCAACATCATTTCCTACTACTGCACCTATATTAAATGGATTGAAATATCTTTTTCCATCTCCACCATCCATATTTAATGTTGCAGAACCATTTTTTCCTTGCTCCTGGAATAGTCTTGCTATTATATAATATGGGTTTAAATTATTTTTTTCGCATAATCTTCTAATATCTTCAGCATAATCATTCAAAAATGTACCTTCAACTTGATTTCTTATTGAATCTATTGTTGCTCCACTACTTGCATAATTTCCTAAATCTACAAATTGGAACGTATCTACATCATTTAAGAAATTTCTTGGGTCCATAAAATACGCTATTCCTTTATATGAAGCAGAAGCCCAAGCCTCTTCAACATATGGATTTGGAGCAATCCAGTCTCCTTTGTATGTTGGTGTATATACTAAATTTGCTTTTTTATTTGCATACTCGTATTCGCCTTGCACTGCTGTATTAAAATCTAAATTAGTATATAAAATTTCAAATTCCCAATTTGGGTGTTTTTCTACAATTTTATCTATTGCTTCTCCTACACCTGGATATTTGTTTGTATCTATCTCTACTCCTAAATTTGATTTTATAAAACAGAACTTTTGCTTTATATTTTTTTCATTATTATATATTTCCATTATAGAACCATTTTCTATTGGTCCTTTTATATCTAATGTTAATTTATTATTTGAAAATGGCATTATTCCAAAACTTCCATCTCCATTATCTCTTATTGTCCATTTTTGATTATCTCCACCATTCCAATCATATTGAACAACTTGTGTTCCACTTTGAATCTTCTTATCTTTTACTGTTAAGTATTTTCCACTATGTCCTAATGATATTTTATAATATCCTTTTTCATATTCAATTTTAAATTTTTGAGCTTTTGCATTAAAATCTTGCCAAATTTGTATTCTTGCATTATTGTCTTTATTACTTGCTGAAGCCTCTAATACTATATTTTTATTAGCTTGTGGAGCTATTTTATATGTACCTTCTTGAATTGTTTTTTCACTTTTGTTAGAAATTTTTTCTAATTTGAACTCTTGTCCATTCCCTCCACTTCTTTCATATACTTCTATATTTGTTCCATTTGTTGTTTTTGATTGATATGCATCTAAATATAAATTTTCTCTTTTTGATATTATGTTATAATTTCCTCTTTCACTTTTCTTAATTTGCCATTTTTGATTATCATTTCCTCCATTGCTGCCCCATTGGTCTACATTTGCTTCATTTCCCCAACCTACTACATCTAATCTTT
>CAUWFY010000216.1:0-1764 GCA_963558115.1 uncultured Clostridia bacterium | reverse complement strand
TTTATTTTACATTTATTATTCTACCATATTTTTCTATTAAATTCAATTATTTTTTCATATATTTTTAATTTTTTAATAAAAGAAATTAAAAAAGTAAAATCTATTCTATTTCAGTTCCGCCCCACTCAACAACTACAAATCCTGTTCTGTCCGGTGTTTCTGAATGTTGTTCTTGAACATTAATAGGATTTTCTAAACCTTTAAATGTCATTAATACTCGTATAATTGTATCTGGGTTTGGATTTACTTCTAATGGCATATTTTTATTTATTTCATCTAAAGTTGCAAATCTTATATAGTTATATTTATTAGACTCTAATTTGGGTAGCCAATAAACAATAAATTCTTCAGCCTCTCTTTCTGTCAATCCTAATATAGCTAATTTTTCTTCCAAAAATTCAACTATATCTTCATCTTTCAACAATTTTACAGATACTTCTGTATCTTCTGTTGGGTATAAGTATATTATCGGTTTATCAACACTTATATCTGATGGCTTATAATGGGTATCATATTTTTTTAGATTATTAATTTGAGAACTTGAATAGCATTCTCTATATTCAATTTCTGTTCCTACAGGCATATTAGTTGGAATTGCAATAAAAAATCCACTTCCATCTGCCATTACACCATTCACTTCTTCATCACCATATATGATTATCTTATTATTGTCCTCGAAACAATCTATTAATTCCATTTCGCACCAGCTATAACCATTTGCATGAGCTAATATAATATAATTACAGTCTTTATTTGAATAATAATCTTTAATTTTTTTTGAAATTACAGAATTTATCGAATTTATTGTTTCTAAATATTTTGTATATGAAACTACCTCCATAACATCATCAATCTCGTCTGATGTATAAAAATTTTCTTGATGATACTGTCCTTTCCAAGTGTTTTTAGTTAACCTTTGATAATATATTTTACCGTCAACAGATACTTCTTTATAATTTTCTAAATTTGTTAATGTAAGAAAATTATTTTTAAAATTATCATTATGCAATACTAAAAATGCAACTATAGCTACAACTATCAATAATATAATAACCAATAAAACCGCTGTCTTTAAACTAATTTTTATCTGTTTCTTTTCTTCCACTTTTTTCACCTCTTATTCTTTAGTAAATTTTATAATTTACTAGTATAATAGCATATTAAACTTTTTTTACAATATACTTTAAAATTCAAATTATATTTTTGCAATGTTTTCTAATATTAATTCTGTACCTAAAAAATTATTAGGTGATAAAACTCTTTATAAAGCATTTGAATTTTTCTATGGATTAAAAAGAAGTAAAGTTTTAGGTATTAGATGGTCTACAATAGATAAGAAATATCTTTAAGAGAAATTCAAGATTAGCTAGGACATTCAAGTTCTAAAACAACAAAAAAATATGCACATTTAGATTCGCGTACAAAGATTAAATCTGCTACAGCTATTGAAAATGCATTAAGTTTTAATGGCAATAAAAAAGATATATTAGATTTAGAGTCCAATACATCTACTAATGTAAATATTTCAAATTGTTAGAAAATATTAAATATAAAAGTATAACATTTGCTTTGCCTATAGCTAATAAAATTTTGAAAAAATATATAAAAATATATACATTTATTCCATTTGATGTTATAATGAAACAGATGTTTTGAAAGGTGGTAAAATATGGACAAAAGTAATAAAAATATAGAAAATACAAAAACAAATACTATTAATCATAAAGATTTATCTTTAAAAAGATTAAACCAAAGTTTTGAAAA
>CAUWFY010000215.1:0-1797 GCA_963558115.1 uncultured Clostridia bacterium | reverse complement strand
TTTAGACAAGATATATGTCTATGACCTTCTTTTTAAAAAAGTGTCCGGATATCAGAATTAAAAGTAAAATATTATTGTAGATATTTAGACGATTCAGTTTTAATGGTAAAAACAAAAGAGGAAGCAAAAGAAATTTTAGATAAAATAAAAAAATTTTTAAAAGAAAATTTGGAATTAGAATTAAATAAAAAAACACAAATATTTAAAAACAAACAAGGAGTAAATTTTTGTGGATATAAAATAAATGAATACAGAATGAAAATACGAGATAAAGGAAAAAGAAAATTAAAGAAAAAAACAAAATATTTAAAATATGAAATAAAAAATGGTAAATTAACTAGCAAAGAAGCAAAAAAATATTTAGCAGGACATTTAGGTTATATAAAATATGCAAATGTAAATAATTTATTAGAAAAAATATTTTATATAGAAAAATAGAAAAATTAGGGATAAATCAAAAAGCACGAATACTAACAATCCGAGTGTTAACAGGGGAGGCAATTACAACAACAATGGGTCTAATAATCCAGCGTCTAACCGCAATAACAATACCACTTCTAACAGCAACAACAATATTTCCTTTCGTCCAGCTCTAATATTATTCTAGATTATATATTTTACGGAATATATACAATGAAATATTAGATATTAAAGGGATTTATTCCTTCCATTAAGGTAAAAATGTATCAGTAAAATAGGTATTAGTAAAATTTATAATAATATTTGAACATACTTATTTTACGAAAATAAAATATTAAGAGGAAAATAATATGAATTTATGTTTTTTAATTGGGAAAGTAGTAAGTGAGATAAAATTTGATTTTATATTAAATAGTAAAGATAGTTCAATAGCAAGATTTAGTATAGAGTTAGAAAATAAAAGTGTAGTAGTAGTAAAAGGCTATAATGAAATAGCAGATTATTGTTATAAAGATTTAACAAAAGGTAGTATAATAGGAATGCAAGGATATTTAAATTCAAATAAGGAAATTATAATAATAAATATTAAGGAGTTTTTATAAAGAATATTTTACTTTTTATACCGAAAGATGATTAAAAATCTAAAACATTAACATTGGCGAATAATGTCGAAAAGTTTTTGTTGACAACTTATGTAAAATATTGTAAAATACAGAAAATACAGGAGGTGATTATATAGTTAAAAAAAATAAAACTATTCAAGAATGGTTAGAAATAAAAAATATTTTTAATGAAGGAATTATAGAATTAGAAAATAATAAATTTATTAAAATATTAAAAATAACTCCAATTAATTATAATTTAAAATCAGATTTGGAGAAATCATCAATATTAAATTCATATAAAATTTTTTTAAAAACTTGTAATTTTGATATTCAAATATTAATTCAAAGTAATAAAGAAGATTTAAGTCATCATATTTCAAAAATAAAAAATAATTTAAAAAATGAGAAAAATGAAAATTTAAAAATTATATCAGAAAATTATATCGAATATATTATCAATTTAAATAAAATAAAAAAATCATCATCAAAAGATTTTTATATAATTATATCTAATGAAAAAATAAAAAATAATGAAAATATAAATTCATATGAGATAATAAAAAATGATTTAAAAGAAAAATATTTTAAAATAAAAGAATGTTTATTAAGATGTGGAAATTGAAGAACTGTTTTTTTCTTTTTTAAATACGAGAAATTATTTGAATAGTAGTTTTAATTATAATAAATAAAATTTAGAAAATTAATTATAGAAAAAATATAAATAAAATAATTAATTATTAAAATAAATAATAAAAAAATAAAAAAAATAAAA
>CAUWFY010000214.1:0-1797 GCA_963558115.1 uncultured Clostridia bacterium | reverse complement strand
AAGAAGAGCATATTAAGTTGGCTTATGAGAATAAGAATGTGTATTTGAAAAATTAGAGTTAGAAAAAGTTTGACAAATTCGAAATAATGTGATAATATTTAATTACAAAATAAATGAACATTGAATCGCAGTTTGTTCAATTTAGTCGTCTGTGTACCACGAATACACAGATTTTTTTTATGAAAAATAGAGCAGACCACGAATCCACTCTATCGACTAATTATTGCTTTTTATTAGTCTTAACACTGTTGTTCATTTGCATATGCTGCTGTTGTTCTAACTTTTGTTGTAAGATTATGTTTTTTTCTTTTTCAGCTATGTACTTTTCGGCAAAGTGCAAAATTAAATCGCAGTTATTCAATGTTAGTCCCCCTTTCCGCCCTTCAAAAAGGGCTAACCCTTTTTAGCGTTAGGTTGGAAATATTTTACAATATATTGAATTTAAAATCAAGCAAATGTTTATAATTTATAGAAAAAATGTTTTCTTAAATTAAAAAAATTCATTATATATGTAATATTAAATTTTCACAGTATAGACATAAATAATATGTATAATGTATAATATAGTTGAAAAAAGAAAAGGAGAGCAATATTATGATTAATAATTGTGTACTAATCGTTGATGACGAACAAAGAATGAGAAAATTAATTAAAGACTTTTTAGTAGCAAAAGGATTTAGTATTCTAGAAGCAGAAAATGGCGAGAAAGCCTTGGAAGTTTTTGAAGAGAATAAAAATAAAATCAATTTAATTCTATTAGATGTTATGATGCCTAAACTTGATGGTTGGTCTGTTTTAAGACAAATTAGACAAGAATCTAAAGTTCCAATAATAATGCTAACAGCTAGAGGAGAAGAACAAGATGAGTTATTTGGGTTTGAATTAGGAGTTGACGAATATATTTCAAAACCTTTTAGTCCCAAGATTTTAGTAGCAAGAGTGGAAGCAATTTTAAAAAGAACAAATCAAGATATCAAAGAAGTGAAAGACTATGGAGGAATAGAAATTGATAGAGAAGGAAGAACTGTAAAAGTTGACGGAAAAATAATAGAATTAAGTTTAAGAGAATATGAATTATTATCATACTTAGTTGAAAATGAAAATATTGCTTTATCAAGGGATAAAATTTTAAATAATGTTTGGAATTATGATTACTATGGAGATTCAAGAACAATAGACAGTCATATAAAGAAAATTAGACACAAATTAGGAAAAAAAGGAAAATATATTCAAACAATGAGAGGTGTTGGATATAAATTTGAAGTTAAATAATTCTAAGAGGATGGTAAAAAATGAGCAAGTTAAAAGAGGCACTAAAATCAGTAAAAGTTAAATTATTTTTAATGTTATCATTAATAATTTTATTAATAATTTTATTCTTAATATTAGTAAATAATTTTGTATTTGGAGAATTTTATTTATACAGTAAAACTCAATCACTAAAAAGTGTATATGAGGTTATTAATGATTACTATAACAGTGGAGCAAATATTGACATAGATTCAGAACTAGAGAAAATAGCAATAAAAAATAATTTTGATATATTAATTAGAAATGACCAAAATATTAATGTATTCACATCTAACAAAGATTTTTTTTCTACCTTAGGGCAAATGAATGAAATGACAAGTTCAATTAATGCTGGACAAATAATTGAACAAGATGAGAAATATAATATTAAAAAAATGAAAGATATAAAAACAGGAATATCATATGAACTTTTATCATCACAACTAGATAACGGATATTTATTATATATAAGAATACCTTTAACATCAATTGAAGAAAGTGTTAAAA
>CAUWFY010000213.1:0-1800 GCA_963558115.1 uncultured Clostridia bacterium | reverse complement strand
TTTTGACTACTTATTTCATTCAGAAAGAATTGGTAAGGCTTTCTCATGAGCCTCTCTCACTCAGACCCCTTCATACTTCAGGTACCGTGAGCATTCCTCATTCGAAAACCTAACCAATTCTAATCTTCATTCCATGCGAACGTCAAAAAATCAAAAAAATCATAATTATCAACCATTTCTAGCTACTCTACAATAAATAATATTATCTAGTAATGATTAAAATTAGATTAATTTAATAATATTTGATGTCGTTTTTTAGCTATTTATGTAATATTTCAATAGTAATTTATTATTAACTCTAAATAACAAGAAAATGTTCCAAAATCCAATATTTTCTAATATTTTTTAGCTAAAAACTATTGCAAATTTTGTACTTTATTGTTATGATTATGTAGAATAGATAGAGTGTACGAAAAAGTATAAGGAGAGCGAAAGATGATTGAATTTAGAAATGTTGTAAAAACATATGATACAGGAACTAAAGCTGTAAAAGGAGCTAATTTTAGAATAGATAAGGGTGAATTTGCATTTTTAGTTGGTTCATCAGGTAGTGGAAAGTCTACATTAATAAAGTTAATATTAAAAGAAGAGGAACCAACTTCTGGGAATATAATAATAAATGGAAAAGATACAACTTTTTTAAAACCAAATAGAATTCCATATTTAAGAAGAAGTATGGGAGTTGTTTTTCAAGATTTTAGACTTTTACCAGATAAAACAGTATATGATAATGTTGCTTATGCAATGTATATAGTAAGAGCAACACCAAGACATATCAGAAGACAAGTGCCAATGGTACTTTCATTAGTAGGATTAAGTGGAAAAGCAAAAATGTATCCAAATGAATTATCAGGAGGAGAACAACAAAGAGTAGCTTTAGCAAGAGCATTAGTAAATAATCCATCAATGTTAATTGCAGATGAGCCAACTGGAAATTTAGACCCTGATACTGCTTGGGATATAATGACATTACTAAATGACATAAATATGAGAGGTACAACTGTTGTAGTTGCAACACACGCTAAAGATATTGTTGACAAGATGAAAAAAAGAGTTATTCATATTAGAAAAGGTGAAATAATAAGAGACGATAAAAAAGGTGGGTATGATTGTGAGATTTAATATATTTGGTTATTTAATTGGAGAAGGTTTTAGTAATGTATTTAAAAATAAAAAATCAACAGGAGCATCACTTATGATAATGTGTGCTACTATGATTATTTTTGGAGTGTTTTTAATCTTAGGAGAAAATATTAATCATTTTGTAAAAAATGTAGAAGATTCACAAGGAATACAAGTATTTGCAAAAGATGAAGCAACAGATGAACAAGTAAAAGTATTAGGAGAAGAAATTGCTAAAATTCAAGGAGTAAATAAAACTCAATTTAAATCTAAAGAAGATGCTTTAAATCAAATGAAAGAAAATTTAGGAGATGAAAATGAGAGTTTGTTAGAAGGATATGAAGGAGAAAATAATATATTTACTGCATCATATGTAGTTACATTAACAGACTTGAATTTAAATCAACAAGTACAAGATGAAATTATGAAATTAGACAATGTAAAGAAGATAACAAGTTCAAATCAAACAGTTACAACATTAATTGATTTATCAAATGGAATAAAAATAGTGACAGGAGTAATTTTACTATTATTAATAGTAATTTCAGTATTTATCATTGCAAATACAATAAAACTAACTGTTCATGCAAGAAGAAAAGAAATCTCTATAATGAAATATGTTGGAGCAACAAATGGATTTATAAGATGGCCATTTATTGTAGAAGGTATGATAATTGG
>CAUWFY010000212.1:0-1820 GCA_963558115.1 uncultured Clostridia bacterium | reverse complement strand
GGAACATCTAATTATGCGAGAGCTTGGGACAATGACTTTGTATTAATAGGACATATCGCGTCTCCGTTCGTGATACGTGGTGGCGGTTGCCATGATGGTTCTGGTGCAGGTGTGCTTAATTCGGACGTTACTAATGGCGACGCGGACCACTACCACGGGTTTCGTTCAGTCCTTGGCGTGTAGCACTTTGAATGTGACTTAATTAATTCCGGGACTTGAAAAAAATAAAAGCCAAAATTCCTTGACATTACCAATCCTAGCATATATAATACATACAAATGTACATTTGGAGGTATTTTGACGAATGCAAGAAGAAAATGTGTTTTTTTCAATAAACGAATATAGCAAAATGACAGATGAAGAAATAATTAAAGAAATAAGAAATGGAGACAAACAAGCTCTTACATATTTAATGAATAAATACAAAGAAATTGTTAACCTAAAAGTTGGAAAATACTTTATGGTTGGAGCTGAAAAGGAAGATATTGTTCAAGAAGGTTTAATTGGATTATTTAAAGCAATAAAAACATTCAATGCAGAAAAAAACAACACATTTAAGACTTTTGCAAATATGTGTATAGAAAGACAATTAATAACAGCAATAAAATCTTCAAATAGACAAAAACATATGCCATTAAATTCATATTTATCGTTAAATATGTCAGCATATGATAATGAAGAAGAAAATGGTGCAGAACTAATGGATACTTTTGATAGTAAAACAATAGAAGACCCGTTAGAAACAATTATTAACAAAGAATATTATGACGAGATAGAAAAATCAATAGACAAAACATTAAGTCAATTTGAAAAGCAAGTTCTAGATAGATATATGAAAGGTGAAAGCTATGTTACAATAGCAAAAAGATTAGATTCACCAGTAAAATCAGTAGATAATGCAATACAAAGAATAAGAAAAAAAGCAATGAAAAATTTACCTAATGAAATTTAAAAATGGGGCGAGTGTCGTAGTTATTTACAATTTTTCTCTTAGAACGATTGATATAATTTGTGCGTTATCTATTAAGAGGCTTAGTCAATAAAACGACTGATGACCAGTAGTTTACTACTGGCCATCTTTCATAGCAATTTAACTGGAATTTTCATTCCTTTCATAGCAATCTCCATTGATTACTTTCTAATACTATGATACTATATTTTATTCCAAAAGTCAATAATTTATACACCAAATTTTTAGCTTATTTAATTTGTTTATTGCCTAATTCCATTGAGATTTTTTCTGATATAGAATCCATATCACTACCATCTAATGTACCTATAGTACCAGAAAAATTTACTCTTAACATACTAATTTTTTTCATTCTAGTAATTTTAGCCCACCTTAACATCTTTCTAAAACCATTTATTTTAGAAAGTTCAATTATTTCGGTAATATCATTTTTTCTTTTTTGACATTCTTCTTCTGTTATTTTTTTATCTTTAAAATCTTGTTCTATTTTTACATAGTCAAGTGGTTTTTTTGACGATATTGGAACTACAAACAAATCATTATCAAAATTTTTCAATATAACAGCTGGGTGCATACCTCCGAATTCATTTCCTATATTAAAGCCAAAATCTAACCAAATAACATTACCTCTCTTAAATAAAACATATTTCATTAAGTTCTTAACTTCATCTACCGATATTTTAGGATTGCTAAAAGTATATTTATTTTCATTAAAAGTGTAATTATTTTCGATAATACTTTTTATAATCTTATTTGACTTATATCATATCACGTTTTGACATTCTATCAAAACTTAGGTGCTCTGCAAGGTAATAAGAATAAAAAGAAGTTTTACCATTCTTTAGATACA
>CAUWFY010000211.1:0-1823 GCA_963558115.1 uncultured Clostridia bacterium | reverse complement strand
GCATGTTCTTTATCAATATATAAGTAAAAGAAGGTTGGAGTTTCATAAATTTTATATAATTCGTAATATTTAATTTTAGTATAATTAATATTATGACAAATAGTAAAATATTTTTCATAAAATTTAAAGGTAAAAACTTGTTCTTGGGAAATTTTTTTGCTTTTAAATTCTTTTTTTACTTCATTAATTGGATGAAACAATCTCCAATAAAGGAAAATACAAAAAATAATAAAAAGGCCAATAGCTAGAACATAGTAATGATATTTAATTTGCATAGCAAAGCAAAAAAAGAGTAATAATCCGACAATAATAGTATAAAATACATATTTACTATTAAAAGTATTATTGTGAAACTGTAAATATTCATTATATGTTTTTTTGTCGTATTTAGTTTTATTTTTAAATAAAATTTTCATTTAATCACCAATAAAAGTATAGCATAAATATATAATTAAATTCAATAATATTTTTTGCAGTTCAGTAAAAATCTAAAAATAGTAAGTATTTACATAAATTTGTAAATTTTCCTATTGTAATTTCGGCCTAAATATGTAATAATATAGAGCATAAATGAAATCAAGGAAAAAGAGGGAACTTAATATGAATGAAAAATTTAATCCAAAAGATTTTGAAGACAAATTATATAAAGAATGGGAAGAAAAAGGATATTTTAAACCTAGCATGGACAAATCTAAAGAAAGTTACTGTATAATGATGCCGCCACCAAATGTTACAGGAAAACTACATATGGGACATGCCTTAGATGGTACAATACAAGATATATTAATCCGTTTTAAAAGAATGCAAGGATATAATACACTATGGCTTCCGGGCTCTGACCATGCATCTATTTCAACAGAAATGAAGGTTGTAGAAAAATTAAAAAATGAAGGAAAAACTAAACAAGAAATAGGAAGAGAAAAATTTCTAGAAGAGGCTTGGGAATGGACTAAATTGTATGGAGGAACAATTCAAGAACAACAAAAGAAATTAGGATGTTCTTGTGATTGGGATAGAAGAAGATTTACATTAGACGAAGGACTATCAGAAGCAGTTTTAGAACAATTTGTAGATTTATATAATAAAGGATTAATATATAAAGGTACAAGAATGATAAATTATTGTCCTAATTGTAAAACATCTATATCAGATGCAGAAGTTGAATATAAAGAAGAAGCTTCACATTTATGGCATATAAGATATAAAATATCAGAAGAAGAAGATAGATATATAATAGTAGCAACTACAAGACCAGAAACAATGTTAGGAGATACAGCAGTTGCAGTACATCCAGAGGATGAAAGATATAAAGATTTAGTAGGTAAAAAATGTATTTTACCTATAATGGATAAAGAAATTCCAATTATTGCAGATGAATTTGTAGAAAAAGAATTTGGAACAGGTTGTGTAAAAATAACACCAGCACATGATATGAATGACTACCAAGCAGGAATAAGACATAACTTAGAAATAATTGAAGTTTTTGATGAAAACTACAAAATGGGAAATTTAGTGCCTGAATATAAAGGAATGGATTTATTAGAAGCAAGAAAGAAAATTGTAGAAAAGCTAAAAGAAATAGGAGCATTGATAAAAGAAGAAGAATATACTCATAATGTTGGTAAATGTGAAAGATGTAAAACAACAATAGAACCAAAGATATCAGAGCAATGGTTTGTTTCAATGAAAGATTTAGCAAAAAAAGCAGCAGATTCTGTAAGAAATAATGAAGCCAAATTTATTCCACAAAAATATGAAAAACAATATTTTAACTGGTTAGATAATATTCAAGATTGGTGTATATCAAGACAATTATGGTGGGG
>CAUWFY010000210.1:0-1831 GCA_963558115.1 uncultured Clostridia bacterium | reverse complement strand
ATTTTAAATAGAAATCTAATAATTTTGAAAAAAATTCGAAAATTTATTGAGATATAAACGAGACCACATTAGAATTTTAATAAGATTATAATATAGAAATTTATTAATATAGAAGAAAATCCTAAAGAAAAATTAATAAATTTGAATAATAGTAAAATTATTAGAAATAAATTATAATTTCTTTTTAATTTAAGTACAAATCAAGAAAAATTATTATAATAAAAGATGAAAATATCATTAATGAAGAAAAACATTAGAAAAGTTGAAAATAGCATAAATTAAAAAGTACTAATTATAATTTTTTAGGAAAGGAGATACAAATAGATGGAAATAAGATATTTTGACAATGCAGCTACAACCAAAGTAAAAGAAGAGGTATTAAAAGAAATGTTTCCATATTTCTCGGTAGAATATGGAAATCCATCATCAATGTACTCAATAGGAAGAAGAGCAAAAAAAGCAATGGAAAATGCAAGAAAAAGAGTAGCAGAATTAATAAACTGTCAACCTAAAGAAATATATTTTACAAGCTGTGGATCAGAAAGTGATAATATGGCATTAAAAGGAATAGCATACGCAAACAAAGAAAAAGGAAATCATATAATAACTTCCAGAATAGAACATCCTGCTATATTAAACTCATGTAAGGCTTTAGAAAAACAAGGATATAGAATAACATATTTGAATGTGGATGAGAACGGAAATATAGATATAAACGAACTAGAAAATACAATAAATAAAGACACAATATTAATAAGTATTATGTTTGCAAACAA
Organism: uncultured Clostridia bacterium; assembly: GCA_963558115.1. Classification (GTDB taxonomy): domain Bacteria; phylum Bacillota; class Clostridia; order TANB77; family CAG-508; genus CAG-269. The sequence goes on along the minus strand of CAUWFY010000210.1, from coordinate 1,055 downwards.
TGAAATCGGAACAATAGAGCCAATAGAACAAATTTCAAAAATAGCTAAAAAACATAATATAATATTTCATACAGATGCAGTTCAAGCATGTGGAAATATAAAGATAGATGTAAAAGATATGGGAATAGATATGCTATCATTATCTGGACATAAAATAAATGCACCAAAAGGAGTAGGTGCTTTATATGTAAGAGAAGGAATAGAATTTGACAGATTTTTAGATGGTGGACATCAAGAAAAAAATAAAAGAGCAGGAACAGAAAATGTTGCAGAAATAGTAGGATTAGGAAAAGCTTGTGAAATTGCTAAAAATAATTTAGAGTTACACACAAAAAAATTAAAGGAATTAAGAGATTTTTATATAAATCAAGTAGAAGAAAAAATAGAAAATATAAAGTTAAATGGTCCAAGAGATAATAGATTGCCGGGAAATGCTAATATTTCATTTAAAGGAGTAAATGGAAGTGAATTACTATTAAAATTAGACGAAAAAGGAATTTGTGCTTCAGCAGGAAGTGCATGTTCAACAGGTTCAAGTAGTCCATCACATGTGCTTACATCAATAGGAGTTGATAGCAAAACGGCAGAGGGAACATTAAGAGTTTCATTTGGTGAGGATAATATTAAAGAAGATGTGGAATATTTAGTAGAGAATTTGGAAAATATTGTTACGGAATTGAGAAAAAAAAGAGATTTTTTATCTTGAGATAAATCTATGTTGTAGAATAAGACATATAAGAAAGTCTAAAAAACAACAGAAAAATAGTGTTGAAATATATAAAATAATAAATTAAGTAAAAATAAAAGATGAGATTTTAGAAATATTTTACTACAATACCTTGAATTAATATTGCTCATAGTATATAATTTATTTATTCAATATGTATCTGATTTATTTTAATTTAGCATATTCGAATAAAAACTTTAGATAAGGTGAAACTATAATAAAATATATAAATTGTTAGAGATTTTTTATTTTATTATATTTTACATAGAAAACAAATGAAAGACTAACTATTAATTGTCAATAGAAATATTAAAAATTATTTAATATT
>CAUWFY010000209.1:0-1833 GCA_963558115.1 uncultured Clostridia bacterium | reverse complement strand
GATAAATTGCAAATTTGATTTAAAATTTTTTCGAAAAAATTGTTTAACATGTTATAGCTATATATTAATACATTTTTTTACATTTGTAAAGGACTTTTCATCGCAAAATTCGACATTTATTTGTATTAATTTACTATATACCATTGAATTAATATTGTTTATCATATATAATTTATTTATTCAATATGTATCTGATTTCTTTTTACTTTTAATTTAACATATTCGAATAAAAACTTTAGATAAGGTGAAACTATAATAAATTATAGAAATTGTGAATAATTTTTTATTTTATTATTTTTTTGTATAAAAAACAAATGAAGGGAATTGAAAAAATGAGAAATATAAAAAAAAACTCTACTAATGGTATTACTTTAATTGCATTAGTTATAACAATAATAGTGTTGTTAATATTAGCGGGAGTAAATATTGCAATCCTGACTGAAGAAAATGGATTGTTAACAAAATCAAGAGATGCAAAGATAAAAACAGAAATTTCAACAGAACAAGAACAAATCCAATTAGCCTTGATAGCATATAAAATGGACTCTTCGAATAATGATAAATACACTTTAATTGAAAAAGAAACAAATCAAAAAATATTAAATAAAACTGAAGAAAATATATTAAAAGGTGAAATAATTGAATTAGAAAATGGAAGAAAATATTTAATTACAGATAATTCAGTAGAATATATAGATGGAATAGAAAATGCTATAATACTTAGAGGAGGTACTGACAACTCTTCTTTTCTAGAAGGTAGTAACACTTATCTAAGAAAAGATGTTGAAATAATAGAAATAGTTAATAATAAAAATATATCTAAAGATGCAATAGATAGTTGGGATATTTCAGAAAATAAAGATGGAAGTGTTGTTGCATGGATAACAGATGAAGATAATAATAATTTATATGAATGGTATATAGGGGCTAATTATAGAATAAAAGCCAATACTTCAATGACATGGTATTTTAGATCTTTTACAAATTTAAAAAGTATATCAGGATTAGAATATATGGACTTTTCTCAAACAACTAGTATTTCTGCAATGTTTGAACATGATAATAGTTTGAAAGAACTGAATCTTGACTCTTTAGATACAAAAAATGTTAGAAATTTATCCTCTTTACTTAGTAGTTGTTATAATTTAGAAAGTATTAGTATGAAAAACATTGATATTAGTAATGTAAAATCTTTAAAAGAACTATTTATGAATTGTAAAAATATTAAATATATATGTTTAAGTAATTGGCAAACTGAACATATTACAAATATGGATTATATGTTTTATGGTTGCAATAATTTGGAAGAAGTAGATTTATCTAGTTTTACAATAAATGCTTCTGTTAAAAATATGTTTTATGGTTGCAATACTAATATAAAAATATTAGTGAAAAATGAAGAAACTAAGAACAAAATTTTAGAAAGTGGATTTATATCTGAATCAAATATAGAATTGAAAAAAAATTAAAAGTAAAATTATAGTAATGTATTTACAATATCTCTTTTAGATATTTATAAAAAATTTTTAAATAGAAATTGGTATAAGAAATAATTGAAGATAATATGTAAATATAAGTTTTTTACACCATAAAAAAGATAATATTGAAAAGTTTAAACCTCAATATTATCTTTTTTGAAAATAAAAGGAAATGTTTTTATCTAAACCAGACTTATTACTGGCTATGTTTATGTGAAATTTTATATCTCCAAATCCAAATCAAAATAAAATTCCACCCCATTTTCTTTATTCACAACACCATACTCATTTTTATAGTTGTTCATAATAGCCTTAACAAATGATAAACCAATTCCAGTTCCACCATCATCTCTAT
>CAUWFY010000208.1:0-1845 GCA_963558115.1 uncultured Clostridia bacterium | reverse complement strand
ATAGTCAAAAAGAAAATAAAAAAATAGAGATATACAGTGAAGATAAAAAAGAAAAAGTTATACTACATATAAAAGACAATGGAATAGGAATAAAAAAAGGAGAAATAACAAGAGTATTTGAAAAAGGCTTTACAGGAGAAAATGGAAGAATAGATGGAAAAAAATCAACAGGACTAGGATTATATTTATGCAAGGTACTTTGCACTAGATTAGGTTTAGGAATAGAGTTAAATTCTGAAATTAATTTAGGAACAGAAATAAGAATTATTTTTCCAAGAAGTAGTTTTATAAAATGATTTTTGTCTCCGACCCTAAAATCACGATGATTTTGGGGTCGGAGACAAAAATCATTTAGCTTACAAAACTGTAAGCTAAATGTAAGCAAAAAGAATTGCATAAAACAAGCTCCTTTCGTATAATTAAGATAATCTTAAATATGCGAAAGGAGTTGTTTTTAATGAACAATGTATTAGAAGTAAAAAATATAGAAAAATACTATGGAAACAAATCGAATCTAACAAAAGCAATAGATAATATTAGTTTTACAGTAAAAAAAGGAGAATTTATAGGAATAATGGGAGCATCTGGCTCGGGGAAAACAACATTATTAAATTGTATTTCAACAATAGATAGAGTAACTTCAGGAAAAATTGTAATAAATAATCAAGATATTACAAAATTAAAAGGAAACAATCTAAATAAATTCAGAAGAGAAGAATTGGGATTTATATTTCAAGATTTCAACCTTTTAGACACTCTAACAGCTCGTGAAAATATAGCTTTAGCGTTAACTATACAAAAGGTAAATGCAAAAGAGATAGATAAAAAAGTTGAAAAAGTTGCTAGTCAACTTGGAATAACAGATATATTAAATAAATACCCATATCAAATTTCAGGAGGACAAAAACAAAGAGTAGCATCAGCAAGAGCTATAATAACAAATCCAAAATTGATATTAGCAGATGAGCCAACTGGGGCATTGGATTCAAAGTCGGCAAGACAATTATTAGAAAATTTAGAAGCTTTAAATAATGATTTTAATGCAACTATATTAATGGTAACACATGATTCATTTACTGCTAGTTATGCAAATAGAATATTATTTATAAAAGATGGAAAGATTTTTAATGAATTGGTAAAAGGTGAAGATACAAGAAAACAATTCTTTGAGAAAATAATAGAAGTTCAAACTCTATTAGGAGGTGAACTAGGCGATGTTATTTAAGTTATCTTTAAAAAATATTAAGAAGAGTTTTAAAGATTATGCAATATATTTCTTAACTTTAGTTTTAGGAATAGCAATTTTCTACATGTTTAACTCATTAGATAGCCAACAAGCAATGTTACAAGTATCACAATCAACAAAAGATATTATAACATTAATGATTAATATGTTGGGATTGGTATCTGTATTTGTTGCAGTTATTTTAGCATTATTAATTGTTTATGCAAATAATTTTATAGTAAATCGAAGAAAAAAAGAATTTGGTATATATATGACCTTAGGAATGGGAAAAAGACAAATTTCTAAAATAATATTATTAGAAACAATATTTATAGGAATTATTTCACTTGCAGTAGGAATATTAGTAGGTGTACTAGGTGCGCAATTCATGTCTATTTTAGTGGCAAAATTATTTGAAGCAGATATGAGTGAATTTACCTTTGTATTTTCAAAAACAGCCTGTATAAAAACTTGTATATATTTTGCAATCATGTATTTAGTAGTAATTATATTTAATACAATTACAATTTCAAAATATAAATTAATAAATTTACTTACAGCAAATAAGAAAAATGAAACAGTAAAAATAAAAAATCCAATAATTTGTATTATAGTATTTT
>CAUWFY010000207.1:0-1854 GCA_963558115.1 uncultured Clostridia bacterium | reverse complement strand
AACATTAACAGAATTAAATATGCCACAGGTTGAAGATATAAGAGATTATTTCTTATATAAAAATGAAGCATTAACAGAATTAAATATGCCACAGGTTGAAGATATAGGAGATTATTTCTTAAATTATAATGAAGCATTAACAGAATTAAATATGCCACAGGTTCAAGCTATAGGAGATTATTTCTTAAGGTATAATGAAGCATTAACAGAATTAAATATGCCACAGGTTCAAGCTATAGGAAATTGTTTCTTATATTATAATAAAGCATTAACAGGATTAAATATGCCACAGGTTGAAGCTATAGGAGATTATTTCTTAAATTATAATGAAGCATTAACAGAATTAAGTATGCCACAGGTTGAAGCTATAGGAGATTATTTCTTGAATTATAATGAAGCATTAACAGAATTAAGTATGCCACAGGTTCAAGCTATAGGAGATCATTTCTTAAGTTATAATGAAGCATTAACAGAATTAAACATGCCACAAGTTGAAGTTATAGGAGATTGTTTCTTAGAATATAACAAAATATTACCCAAAGTTGTTGAAGAAATAAAAAAATTATCAAGAATAAAATATATAACTCCAAAAGAAGCTTTAAAAAGTGCATTAGAGCAAATAATAACTACGAAAAGTTCTGTTCAAAATGTTATTCAAGATAAAAATGACCAAAATAGAAATACAACAACAAAAGAAGGAGAAAAATAAATATAATATAGGGAGAAAAAAGAAAGTATTGAAATATTAGTAGATAATAAAATTAGAATATTATAATTTAGAGATACAAAATTGAAGAAATTAGTATCTCTTTTTTGCGTAAAAATGGAAATTTTAAATTGTATTTTATTTACATAGGATAAAAAATATTTTTAATAATGAAACCAATGCTAAAAAATAAATACATAAAATTAAAAAACAAAAATATATATTTATATAAAGAATAAAGTAGGAGGAAAAGAGATGAATATTATTACAAAAAAGCAACTAAAAAATATTTATAAAATAGGAATATTAGTAATTATGATAACAATATTTACAGCTTCTTCATTAATAGAAGACAAAAAAACTACTCAAACTACCTCAAGTAATAATATTAGTAATAATAAAAAAATCGGGTGGGGAATATTAAGAAACAAAACACATGAACAACCAGATGTTGGAAAAGAAAATAGAGAAATCTTAGAAAAAAATAATGGAATCTGTCTAGGAAATAAAGATAAAAAATATTTATATCTTACTTTTGATGAAGGATATGAAGCAGGATATACAAGTAAAATTCTAGATACATTAAAAGAAAATAAAGTTCCAGCAACTTTTTTTATAACTGCACACTATGTTAATACAGAACCTGAACTAGTAGAAAGAATGATAAAAGAAGGGCATATAGTTGGAAATCATACTGTTAATCATAAATGTCTTCCAGAAATATCTGATGAGGAAATAAAAAAAGAAGTAATGCAATTACATAATGTAATATATGAAAAATTTAATTATGAAATGAAATATATAAGACCACCAAAGGGCGAATTTAGTGAAAGAAGTTTACAAACAACAAATTCGCTAGGATACAAAAATGTAATGTGGTCATTTGCTTATCAAGATTGGAATGAAGATAAGCAACCAAGTGAAGAAGAGGCAAAGAAAAAAATTATAGAAAATTTTCATAATGGAGAAATCATTTTGTTACATGGAAATTCAAAAACAAATACAAATGTCTTGGACACTATAATAAAGGAAGCAAAAAATATGGGATATGAATTTAAAAGTTTGGATGAATTTGAAGATTAATACAATAATGAAAATGAAAGACTAACTATTAATTGTCAATAGAAATATTAAAAATTATTTAATAT
>CAUWFY010000206.1:0-1871 GCA_963558115.1 uncultured Clostridia bacterium | reverse complement strand
AGTTCATCTTGAAGCTATTTTTAACAATATGCCTGTTGATTTAAAAATAGATGTTACAACTGGAGATAAAATTACATATAAAGAAATCGAATATAAATATGACTTACTTTTAGAAAACAGAAATATAAATATTTGGACATATAATATCGAAACAATACTAGCAGAAAAATATGAATCTGTTATAAAAAGAAGTATATTAAATACACGAATTAGAGATTTTTATGATATTTATATGCTTAGTTCTTTAACCAAAAATATATCAGAAGAAGAATTAAAAGATGCAATTATTGAAACCTCAAAACACAGAAATACATATGAAAATATTAATAATATTGATATAGTAAATGATGTGATTGATTTAATCCAAACTAATTCTTCTTTGCAAAATCAATGGACGAGATATCAAAAAAATTATGACTATGCAAAAGATATTTCTTATCTTTCACTTATAGAAAGTATAATCAAAATTAAAGAAATTTATTTTAAATAAATTATAGTTTTCAATTAATTCATTTATAGTAGAACTAATTTCAAAGTATAATTCGACCATTTCAGAATTAATATTTTTCACAACATTCTGATTTGTTTTTAATATTAAGTTATTTATTCTATCATAGTAATTTCCAAAGGATTCCTTGCTCTGTAAATACATAAGGCAAATATTTTCTATGTTGTCCTCTTTCATTTTTGTTTAAGGTGACAAATTGACACCTTAAAACTTTAAACTCTTCTTCATTTAATTGAAAGCAGAATTCTTCTAGAAATTTTATTTTTTCCTTTTTATGGTATAAAATTTTAAGTTTATATGCAACAAAAAACAACCTATAAACTTTATAGTCTATAAGTTGTTACTTGGTGGCTTCAAGTGGAATCGAACCACTGACACGAGGATTTTCAGTCCTCTGCTCTACCAACTGAGCTATGAAGCCATTTTCTATTATCTAGAAAATTTTTTAAGCCTTTCTTTAATAAATAAAAAAATGGCGACCCGGAACGGGCTCGAACCGTCGACCTCTAGCGTGACAGGCTAGCGTTCTAACCAACTGAACTACCGGGCCGTAAAAACATGGTGGTCGCTACAGGGCTCGAACCTGTGACCCCCTGCTTGTAAGGCAGATGCTCTCCCAGCTGAGCTAAGCGACCATGTCCTTTCGACATGACTTAGTATACAAGATTTCTTCCAACTTGTCAATACATTTTTTAAATTTTTTTTAATTTTTTTTTAGTTTTTTTATAAAAACCTGTGTAAGTGCTGATAAATCAACCTTTTCAAGTTTTCATTTTTTTAAAAATTTTTTTGATTTTTTATTGTTTTATTTTTTAATTTGTAACAACTTTTTATAAATTACATATTATATACCATACAGAAGATAAGAAAAAGAAAACAAAACATATCTTTTATAAGGAAGGAGGTCTAGACTATGCCAGAAAACAGAGGATGCGGTGGATTCGGATTTGGTGATGACTGCTGCTGGATTATAATCCTTATATTATTATTATGTTGTTGCTGTGGTGGTAACAGAGGAGGATGTTGCTAATCCTCAACTAAATATGGTAGAAATATGATAATATATTCATATTTCTACCAAAATATTATATGACATATAAAAATTGCCCTTTTATTTTAATTTATAGTATATTCTAATTTTAAAATTTTATAAATTAGTTTTTTATAACTCTAAAATTAAAATACTGGGCTTTTCTTTTTTATTGTTATTCATTCTAAAATAAGAAAAGTATAAAGTTATGCAAGCAAACCTATCATGGGTCCTTTTTTAGATTGTTTTTACTTGTTATATACGAAAAAATCTTATATAGAGTATATCGTAAAGTTTGTGTAAACTTTAAACTTCTTATGATAATTTTTTAAA
>CAUWFY010000205.1:0-1904 GCA_963558115.1 uncultured Clostridia bacterium | reverse complement strand
CAAAATATACCCAATCAGGATTTCTATATTTCATTTCTTCTATAACAAGTCCCATTTGAAGTCCCCAATCTCCTAAATGTACATCTCCTATTGTCTTGTTTTCAAAATATCTATGAATTCTTTTTACACTTTCTCCAATAATAGCTGGTCTTAAATGCCCTACATGCAAAGGTTTTGCTACATTTGGTCCTCCATAATCTACAACTACTGTTTTATCTTTTTCAACTTCTATTCCAAATTTTTCTTTCTTTTGCAATTCATTCACATAATCACTTAAAAAACTTTTTGAAATGATTATGTTTATAAAACCAGGTTTAATTACTTCTATTTTTTCAAATTCTTTAGCATTTTTTAGATTTGCAACAACTTCATCTGCTATAATAAATGGAGCTTTATGATATGTTTTAGCAGCTGATAATGCTCCATCACATTGAAATTCACATAAGTCTGGTCTATTAGAAATAATCACTTTTCCATATTTTTTATCATATCCACATTTTTCAAATGATTCTTCTATACAATTTTGCAATAATTGTATTAAACTTTGCAATTTAATTCCTCCTCTTTTCGTTGTTTTAATTTGTTATATTATATCACTATCTTCCTTTTACTGTCAATTCATTTTCCTTGGTGATTTCGGGGTCGGAGACAAAAATTATGATTAGAAATAGAAACAATTATTTTGATTTATTTTTAGTTATCCAATCATGATTTTTGTCTCCGACCCCGAAATCACCTCATCTCCGCCCCCGAAATCATCTTAGCTCCGACTCCCAAATCACCTGAAACACAAATTACTTGTCTAAAATTTCTTTAACCATTTCTTTTAGTTGTTCTTTGTTTTCTTCTTTCATTGTAGATTTTATTGTCACCACATTTTCTATTATATTCATATCTTTCATTCCCTGCAACATATTTTTCATACATTTTCCTGCTGATGGCGCCCATGAGCCATTTTCTATTATGGCAACTGTTCTGTTTTGATAATTTCTATCTTTTAGATGTTCTAAAAAATGTTGCATTGGAGGAAATACTCCTGTATTATAGCTTGAAGCTGCTACTATTAAATGCGAATATCTAAATGCATCTTCTACTGCTTCTGCCCAATCTTCTGTTGCTAAATTTCCTAATACTACTTTTTTTGCTCCGTTTTCTTCTAGCATCTTTTTCATTTCATTTGCCACTTTTAGTGTGTTTCCGTGTATTGATGCACATGCTATATATATTCCTTCTTCTTCTGGTTCATATTTACTCCATATATCATATTTATTAATATAATATTGTAAATTTTCTTTCAATATTGGTCCATGTAAAGGACAAATCATTTTTATATCTAAATTTTCTAATTTTTTTAATAAAGCTTGTACTTGCATTCCATATTTTCCAACTATCCCAAAATAATATCTTCTTGCTTCACAATCCCACTCTTCATCTACTTCTAATGAACCAAATTTACCAAATGCATCTGCTGAAAATAATATTTTTTCTGTTTGTTCGTATGTTGCCATTACTTCTGGCCAATGTACCATTGGCGCCATGAAAAATTGTAATTTATGTTTTCCTATATCTAGTACATCACCTTCCATAACCACAAACTTTCTATTAGAAAAATCTATGTCAAAAAAATTATTAAGCATATTAAATGTAATTTGATTTCCTACTATTTTCATTTTAGGATACTTTTCAGCAATTAAACCAATATTATATGCATGGTCTGGTTCCATATGAGAAACCACTAAATAATCTGGTTCTTCCCCATCTAATGCCTCTTCTAAATTTCCAATCCACTCTTTGGTTAGTCTTTCATCTATTGTATCTAATATTACATTTTTCTCGTCCTTTATTACATATGAGTTATAGCTCATTCCATTTTCTAATACATATTGATTTTCGAATAACTTTAT
>CAUWFY010000204.1:0-1916 GCA_963558115.1 uncultured Clostridia bacterium | reverse complement strand
TTTACTTGATAATTGTCATATTTTAATTTTTGATCTGCATTTTCTCCAAGCCCTATAATGCTATTATAACTTGATGCTCCTACAATATTAGGTATCACTTTTTTATATTCTTTTGGATTTTTCAATGTTATATATACTTCTTGTTTTTCTGATTCCATATTAGTAGAAATTATTGTATAACCAGGATCACTATGTGTTTCAAAATTATAGTTTGGTCTTTCTATTATTCCTACAATAGTAAATTCATGTTCTTGTCTATTTGTTAGTTTTTCATCTTCTTTTATATATGGATTCATATAATATAGCTTATCATCATCTAATGTTACTCTTTCTCCTATGTTTATTTTTATTTTATCTCCAATTTTATAATTTACTTTTGCATTTTTTATAATATGCTCACTAATAATAACTTCATTATTGTTAGAAGGAAACCTTCCATCTATTAAGTTAAATTTCAAAAGTTCAAATGAATTTTTATCCATTGAGTACAGTTTTAAATATGGCTTATCAACATTTTTACCATTTTCTAATTTTCCATATCCTTTTTCTGAAATAGTTAAAACCTCTTTAATATCCCTATTATTTTTTAAACTTTTTATATTTTCATCTGTAACATCAGATATTTTTAAATGATAATAGCCTGTTTCGTTTATTGCATTTTCGACAAGTGTTGCTTGAAAACTTATTCCCATATTAGCAACAGCGCAAATAAGTGCTACCGATAAAATTATTCCTATAATTGTACTTATTGTTCTTTTTTTGTTTAATTTTAAATTTCTAATAGATAATTTGCTAAGAATATTCATAATCTAAACCTCCTTAACAATTTTTCCATCTTCAATTTTTATAACTCTATCTGCTACTTTTGCAATTTCCATATTATGAGTTATCATTATAATAGTTTGTTTATAATCTTTATTTGATTTTTTTAATAATGCAACTATTTCATCACTTGCTTTAGAATCTAAGTTTCCGGTTGGTTCATCTGCTAAAATAATTGCCGGACTTGTTATCATTGCTCTTCCTATTGAGGTTCTTTGTTGTTGCCCTCCAGATAATTCATTTGGTAAATGTTTTTTTCTGTTTTCTAGTCCTAATTCTTTAATGAGTTCATTTACCTTTTTCTTATCTACATTTCTATTGTCTAAATCTATTGGTAATGTTATGTTTTCTTCTACATTTAATATTGGTATTAAATTATAAAATTGATATATTAAACCTACTTGCCTTCTTCTAAATATCGCAAGTTCATCATCATTGAATTTATAAATGTCTTTTCCATCTATAAAAACTTTTCCTGATGTGGGTCTATCAACTCCTCCAATTAGATGTAATAATGTTGATTTTCCACTTCCAGATGCTCCTACTATTGCCACAAATTCTCCTTTGTCTACTTTAAATGAAACATTATCTAGTGCCGTTACTTTGTTTTCGCCTTTTCCATATTGTTTGCACAAGTTTTCTACTCTTAATATTTCCATATAAAATTCTCCCTTCTCTTTATTTCATTTTTATTATATAACATTTAAAGTGACAAGTAAGTGACATTAGTAATTTTTCTTTTTTTCTATAAATTCTTCTATATATTATTTACTATAAAATCTATAACATCATTTTCTTCATAATTGTCATTATTTTTCTTTTTATCCTCTTCAGTTAAATCAACAAAATATTTATTACATTCTGGCAATATTGATATTGAATCTAGTGGATACCCAGGATTTCTTTTTTCACTAGGCTTTTCGACAAAATAAAAATCACCTTTACTCCAACTATATTCTTTTGCTTCTTTTCCATCATATATTACCATACCATATATCCATTTAGCAGTTAATTTTCCTCCATATTCATTGACTAGCTTGCTATAATATTCTATCATTTCTTCATCATTTAATTCTTTTCCATTTACTCTTCTT
>CAUWFY010000203.1:0-1932 GCA_963558115.1 uncultured Clostridia bacterium | reverse complement strand
AAAGAAACAGCAGAAATAGCTATACAAGCAGGGCAAACAGGACACTATGTTTTATCAACAATACATACAATTGATAGTATTGAGGTTATAAATAGATTAAGAAAAATAGGAATATCTGATTATGATATAGCAAGTACTCTAGCAACAGCAATTTCGCAAAGACTAGTTAGAAGAATTTGTCCAAAATGTAGAAAACAAAGAGAATTTAGAGAAGATGAAAAAATAATTATAGAAAAGATATTTGCAAAATATGGAGATGAAATAGATTTAGCAAATGCAAAAACATATGATGCAGTAGGATGTGAACATTGCAATGGTGCAGGATATGTAGGAAGAATAGGAGTTTTTGAAATACTAAATATTACAGATGAAATAAAAGAATTAATAGTAAGTGGTGGTTCTAGTATGGAAATAAGGAAAAAAGCATTAGAAGAAAATTATAGACCATTAGTTGTTGACGGACTTAAAAAAGTAATAAAAGGAGAAACAACACTAGAAGAACTTAATAAGAAATTATTATTCTTTTAATAATAAACTTTTAGGGGGAAAATTATTATGAACATGGATAAGATTTTAGATGAAGCAATAGAAAAAGATGCATCAGACGTACATTTAATATGTGGAAATAAACCAATATTAAGAATTAGAAGAAAGTTATTGCCAATAGAAGAAATGGAGGTATTGACACCAGATGATATGAATGAAATGTATGATTATCTAGTAAGAGGAAATATCAATGAAGATGAAATATTTCAAAAGACAAGAAAACTAGATACATCATATGAATATAAAAAAATTCGTTTAAGGGTAAATATCTCGCTATCAGATGATGTACCACTTTGTACGTTAAGACTTATAAAAAATGAATTACCACCATATGAATCATTAGGAGTTCCTGATATTGTTAGAAGAATGACATACCAACCACAAGGATTAATCCTAGTAACAGGAAAGACTAACTCTGGAAAAAGTACAACTTTAAACTCGTTAATTGATTATATAAATGAAAATCAAAATAAAAAGATATTAACTTTAGAAAATCCGGTAGAATATAAACATCACTCAAAAAAATCTTTAATAGTTCAAAAAGAAGTTGGAAAAGGAAAAGATGCATTAACTTTTAGTGAAGGAGTTCAGAATTCATTAAGAGAAGACTGTGATATATTAGTAATAGGAGAAATTCGTGATAAAGTTACAATGGAAGCTGCAATAGAAATGGCAGAATCTGGACATTTAGTTATAGGAACTTTACATACAAAATCTTGTGCAGAAACAATAGACAGAATGATAAGTTTTTACGAAGTAAGAGACCAAGGTACAATAAAATACTTATTATCAGCTTTATTAAAATTGGTTGTATCACAAAGACTTTTACCAGGAACAAATGATAAATTAGTATTGGTTCCTGAAGTAATGGTAGTAGATAATGTAGTAGCAGGTGTAATAAGAAAAGAAAAATTAAGTGTTTCGGAAATAGAAGATGCTATACAAAGTAATTTAGAAAAAGGAAGTATAGGGTTAATAAATTCTCTTGCACAATTATTTGTAGAAGATAAAATAACCTTAGAACAAGCTAAAGCACAAATTGAAGAGAAAAATCTTGAAATTTTAAATAGAACAATTATGCAATTAAAAATAAGAAGAGATACAAGGATGTAAAAAATAAATAATAAAGGAGGTAAAAATGCCAACTTATGTATATAGAGCAATGACAAAAAGTGGAGTTGTAGTAAAAAATAAAGTAGATTCTCCTAGTAGAAATGAACTATTAAAAAAATTAAAAGATAGCAATTTATTACCAATAGATGTAGAACAAGTGCGATATGCAAGTACAATACAAACTACTCAAGTCAAGAAAAAGAAAAATATAAATGAAGTAGAAGACATAATGAAAAATGTCAATACAACAAATTTAGGAACAGCAAAGCCAAA
>CAUWFY010000202.1:0-1945 GCA_963558115.1 uncultured Clostridia bacterium | reverse complement strand
GACCAGATGTATTAGATAAAGCATTATTAAGAGCAGGAAGATTTGATAGACAAATAGTAGTAGGAGCACCAGATGTTAAAGCAAGAGAACAAATATTAGAAGTACACTCAAGAAAGAAAAGATTAGCAGATGATGTAGACTTAAAAATAATAGCAAAAAATACCTCAGGATTTGCAGGAGCAGATTTAGAAAATGTCTTAAATGAAGCAGCACTTTTAGCAGCAAGAAGAAACTTAACTGAAATTGGAATGAAAGAAATAGAAGATGCAATGGTAAAAGTTACAATGGGACCAGAAAAGAAAACAAGAGTAAGAAGTGATAAAGAAAATAGACTAGTAGCATATCACGAAGCAGGTCATGCAGTAGTAAGTCACTACTTAGAAACACAAGACCCAGTACATCAAATATCAATAGTACCAAGAGGAATGGCTGGAGGATATACAATGTATAGACCAACAGAAGATAAATCCTTCATGTCAAAAACAGAAATGGAAGAAAATATTGTATCATTACTAGGAGGAAGAGTAGCAGAAGCACTTATCTTAAATGATATATCAACAGGAGCAAGTAATGATATAGAAAGAGCTACAAAAATAGCTAGAAGCATGGTAACAAAATATGGTATGAGTGAAAGAATAGGAGCTTTAATGTTAGGTGAAAGCCAAGAAGAAGTATTCCTAGGAAGAGATTTTGGGCATACAAAAGAATATTCAGAAGAAACAGCTGCAGTAATAGATGAAGAAACAAAAAGAATAGTAGATACTGGATATAATAGAGCTAAACAAATATTAACAGATAACGTTGATAAATTACATCAAGTAGCTGGAATTTTATTAGAAAAAGAAAAAATCGAAGCTGATGAATTTGAAGCAATATTTGGTGAAGCTAATAATTAAGATAATTAACAAGAGAAATATAAAAAATGAAAGTTATTTTTAATAATGAATAGTATTAAGAGATTTATTATTAAGTAACATATAAAAAGTTTAACTAAAAGTAAACCAGAGTTATTAAATAATACTAATAATTCTGGTTTTTAGTATTTTGGATAAATAAGTTTTAAATATATTTGTATTGATATTTTTTTTAATTTAGTATAAAATAACAGTAGCAAAAGAAGAGAAAGGAAACTTTTGGTAAAAACTATGAAAAATTATTATGAAATATTAGAAGTAAATAAAAAAGCATCTAAAGAAGTTATAGAAAAAGCATATAAAGTTTTGGTAAAAAAGTATCATCCTGATTTATACAAAGGAGAAAAACAAAAATATGCAGAAAAGAAAATAAGAGATATTAATGAAGCATATGATGTATTATCAGATGAATTTTTAAAAAGGCAATATGATGTGGAACTAGAAAGAGAATTAGAAAAAATATATGAACAAAAATATAAAAGCAAGGAAAATGAACATCAATTTAATAATTATACAAATCAAACAAAAAGTACAAGTGCAAAAAATGAGTCTAATAATAGTTATACTAATCAACAAAAATTGAGCAATCAAGAATATAGAAGGAAAATGAGCAGTTTTTCAGGAGTGATAGAACTAACTAAAGAATTATATAAGGATAAGCCTAAAAGAGACGAATTAAAAAAATTTACATTAAAGGATATAATTGCAATTATTATTACTATAATAATATTATTATTAATAGGTATGGCATTATGGTTTATACCATTTACGAATAGTTGGATGAGAGAATTTTTATTTGAAAATCCATTTTTTAATTGGATTGGAAATTTGTTTTCATAATAATAAAATTTATCTATTGACAACCACTTAGCTTTAATGTATAATTAATACCGTTAATAAGGGTTATCCCAACATACAGTTTTCGTATGACCGGAAGGAGGGGAAATTAAATGTTAGAGATTAAAGTTAATAATGGAAATATAGAAGATGCTTTAAAAAGATTTAAAAGACAATGTGCAAGAAATGGAGTA
>CAUWFY010000201.1:0-1991 GCA_963558115.1 uncultured Clostridia bacterium | reverse complement strand
AGTAATTTTAAGCTTAATTACTTGACTTATTTATTGTAATTTATCGAGATGATTATAACACAAAATTATATTTCTATATTCAGCAAATCACCTATATCATTAATTTTCATAAAATAATCATTACACTTTCCAAATCCATATTCTGCCCAAACAAATGGTAATTCATTTTTGTTTGATGACTCATAATCTTTTACAGTATCACCTACATATATAGCTTTTAAAATGTTATTTCTTTTTAAAACAAAATTTATATTTTTATCTTTACTTAAACCAGTTTTTCCTGAACATTCAAAATCTTTGAAATATTTTTCAAGTGAATAATATTTCAAAAAAGCTTCAATATATCCAGACTGACAATTGCTTACAATATATAAATCATATTTTAAAGATAAACTTTTTATAGTTTCTAATGTATTTTTATAAATGTGTCCACCATTTTTGCTTAAATATTCATTTTCTTGCTCTTGACATTTTGTAATAAATTCATTTCCTTTTTTTATATTATCTTTAAATAAATAAGTAATTATTTCTTCTTTCGTAAATCCCATTATTTCTTTAATTTGTTCTTTTTTTATAGAAATGCCACATTCTATAGCAACATTGTTCCATACACTCTCAACTTCGCTTGATGTATCCCATAATGTTCCATCTAAATCAAAAATAATTGCCCTTCTCAATTTTCTATCTCCTAATTTTCCTTTAAATATTCTAAACAAAATTCAAAAAATCCAGTATGACTTTCAGAAAAAATATTATTTTTAATCATATTTTGTATTTCATCTATTGTAGCCCATTTTACTTCTTCTACTTCTTCTTTTTGAATTTTTATTTTATCTATATCTATATTTTCTTTTAAATAATATAGATCAACAAAATCATCTTCTGTTTTTAATGTTTTAAATAATATAATATTTTTTTCTGTTACATTTACACCAAGTTCTTCTCTAATTTCTGTAACAATACCCTGTTTACTTGTTTCGCCTGACACAGGGTGTCCACCAGTTGTAGCCCATTTTCCATCTTTCTTTTTTACTCTTTTTTGAAGTAAAAATTCATTTTTATTATTTTGTATAAAAATTACTACTGTAATATAATAACGTCCTTTTGGTACATCTTGACCTTTATAAATTGTTTCTCCTGTTAATTTTTTATTTTCATCATACAAATCTCTTTTTTCCATATTTAATTTATCTCCTTATAAATTTCCTCTTATTTTATTATATTAAGATATGATTTTGCAAATATATTTATGTCATATTGTTTTTGCCATTCGTCAGATGGTATTTCCTTTTTTTCATATCTTTCGTTCTTTATAATTTCTAATATTTTAATTTTAAGTTCATCTTTATTATTTTTAAATATATAATTATTACTATTATCTTCTGCAATTTCATTGAATGTTGGTATATCATTTAAAATTGTAAATATTCCTAATGATAAAGATTCTAATGCCGAATATCCAAAACTTTCTGATTTACTTGGTAATATACATATATCTGCAATTTTATATACTTCTGACATATAATCAAATCTTATAAATTTTATTTCAATATTGTTTTCATTTGCTTGTTTTCTTAATGAATCTACAAACTTTTCATATTGTTTATCTAATCCAGTATATATAATTTCAATTTTAGATTTATCTTTGTCTTCCATTAAGCAACAAGCATCAAGTAATAATTTGGGTTGCTTTTGAATTGGTTCTAACCTTTGAGGAACTATTATTTTAATTTTATTCTTGTCTATATTGTATTGTTCACAAATCTTTTCCTTGGATTTATCTGTTTTTAATCTTTCTTTATCTATTGCATGTGGAATAAAATTAATTTCACAATTAGTTAATTTTTTATATTCATTTGCATAAAATTTTGAAGGAGCTACAAATTTAGTATTATTATCATCTTTATATTTTTTCATCATTTCAATTACTTTTTCAAAAGATTGTTCTCCCCAAGCAAGTATATATTCAAAAGGATTTGTATGTATTGTAA
>CAUWFY010000200.1:0-2022 GCA_963558115.1 uncultured Clostridia bacterium | reverse complement strand
AATGTAACAGATATAGTAACAAATGAATGTAAATATCATAAACAATATGATGAAAAATTAAAAACTTATATACGAAAGCCAAAAATAGAGATAACAAATGAAAATTACAGGTATTTGCAATTTATAGATATTCTAGTCAATAAAGATAATATTAATATTGAAGTTCAAAATGCAAATGAAATTTTATATAGTATCATAGAGGAATGCAATCTGCAATTTGAAAAAATTATAAAATATGCTAGAGAAACAAATAATAGAAAAGTGCTAGATAAATTATTTGTATTAGCAAGATAGGAGATATAATGTTGCTACATTTAAACGAATTTGAATTTAGAAATTTTATAGAAATTATTAACGAGAGAGAAAATATAGATAAAGACATAATAGAAAAAGACTATTATGTATGTTTAGTTCTTAAAGAACTAACATCAAAGCAAGATTATTTAAAAGCATATTTTAAGGGTGGAACAGCTGTATATAAAATTTTAGATACAATGAATCGTTTTTCAGAGGATATTGATTTAACTGTAAAAGTTTTAGCAGAAGAATCTAATACAAGAAATAAGAAGAGATTAAAAGAATCAGCTTTAGGATATAAAATTAATGGATTAGAATTAGTTAAAGAAGAATGTATAGATAATAAAGGTAGCGTTACAGGAGTTTATAAATATGAATCAGTATATGCAAATAGTGAATTACCTTTACAACGAGCTGGGAAAATACAAGTAGAGGCAACATCATTTACGGTAAGTGAGCCAACAAAAAAAATACTATATAGAGCCTTTATTATATAAATTAGCAAGTGAAGAGGAAAAGAAGATTTTAGAAGAAAAATTTGATATTTCAAAAATAGAAATTGAAATAATAAAATTAGAAAGAATGTTTATAGATAAAATATTTGCAGCAGAATTTTATTATATTAGGAATATGTATATGGATGTATCAAAACATTTATATGATATATCAATATTATTTAATAATGATAAAATACAAAAGTTGTTGGAAAATAAAGAAGAATTATCAAAATTAATAGAATATAAAAGGCAAGAGGAAAAGGCAAGAATTGGTGGAATTGATGCAAAAATAAAAATAAAAGATTTTAATTATTTTAAACTAAATTTTACATCTGAACTGATAAAAGAATTTGAAAATATGCAAAATAAATATGTTTTAAATGAAGAATACAAATTTTCTATTAATGAAGTTAAAGAAATTTTAAATCATATATATGAAAAAATTTAAAAATAATTATATAAATTCTAATATTAAATAGTTGAAAAGACCTAATATAGTAAATATTAGGCCTTTTATAGACTTTTTGTTTTACAATACATAAGGTTATTACAAAAAATATTTAATTGAAAATAAAAAGTAAAGATAGAATTTTACAAAATAGCTCCAAGGATTAATATTCCAATTATATCATTATAAATTTTATCAAACTGAGATAAAGGTAAAGGATTTTCACCAATACCAGCTTCAACAGTATATCCGGGCTTATTATAATTTTGAATAAACCAATCTTTATACCCAGCAAAGTTAGAATTGTAAGGAGTAGAAGCTAACTTATACCCACTAGCAATAGAAAATTTTTTACCAATTTCAAAACTTCTAGGAGGCATATAATTTAAAAATTTCCAATAGATTTCTTGACCTTGAGTATGAAAAGCTATAACTAAATCAAAATTATTCATTAAAGTAAAATTGTAAATAGCTAAAGCTTCCGGTTCTGTAAGAGGTCCATAACCAACGAAATCTCGTGGAGCTGGACCGATTAAAACCTTGGGAATATTTTATTTGTTTAGCTTGTTCCCAGTTTGCAGGAAATTGCAAGTTTAAATCTACACCTGTGGAATTAAAAAACTTCCAACCACAAAAATAATTTAATAAAACGCAGTAATCATCTATATTGCAGAGTATTTCAAATTAGTTGAAGTATTCTGTATTTTTTATTGGATTTTTACTGGTAGAATTGGAGTGGTATATGAAAGAAAAAGAAGAGAATGTTGGGTATTATTCAAT
>CAUWFY010000199.1:0-2027 GCA_963558115.1 uncultured Clostridia bacterium | reverse complement strand
TTGCAAGATATATAGCAATAAAGAGGAATAGAAAAAACTTAATGAAAAAATAGTTGACAATACAAAACAAAAGTTCTATAATATAAACACAATAATATCATATCAAAAATAATAAATGTAATATTAAATACAAAAATGAGTGAAAAAATATATGCTATTATAAGTAATACATTAGGAAGTGAGGTTTGTGGAAGAAAAAAATAAAAATTTATTGGTAACAAATGATAACTTAAGAATGACAGAATATAAAGAGGAAGATATTAAGAATTTGATTTATACTGTTAGAGAAAAACAAGTAATGCTTGATAGTGATGTAGCAATGCTATATCATTATGAAACTAAATACATTAATCTTGCTGTAAGGAGGAATAAAGAAAGATTTCCAGAGAATTTTTGTTTTCAATTAACAAATGTTGAAGCAGAAAACTTGAAGTTGCAATTTGCAACCTCAAGTTTAACAAAAGAAAACTATGGGGGAAGGAGAACACTTCCATATGTTTTTACAGAACAAGGGATAGCAATGCTTTCGGGATTATTAAGGAATGAGGTAGCAATTAAAGTAAGCATAAATATAATGAATGCATTTGTTGAAATGAGAAAATTTTTAACTACAAACAGACAAGTTTTTGAAAGATTAAACAATGTAGAATATAAATTAATAGAGCAAAATGATATGCTTTCAAATCATGAAAAGAAATTTGAACAAGTTTTTAATGAATTACAAAATAAAAAAGAAAATGAATTCACACAAAAAATATTTTTTGATGGGCAAATATGGGATAGTTATAGCTTAATAATTGATATTATTAAAAGAGCAAAAAGTAAAATATTAATTATAGATAATTACATAGATGACAGTATTTTGAAAATGCTATCAAAGAAAAATAAATATGTAGAAGTAATAATATTAACATCACAAAATTGTGATATAAGCAAATTAGATATAAATAAATTTAACAAACAATATCCAACACTTAAAATTGCAAGAAGTAATAAATTTCATGATAGATTTATAGTAATAGATAATAAAGAACTATATCATTGTGGAGCTTCTTTAAAAGACTTAGGAAAGAAGTGTTTTGCAATTAACAAGATGAACGATATTAAATTTATTGAAAACATTGAAAATTCAGTAAATTCATGATAATATTTTAATATATTAATTTTATAATCACCTGATTAAGCAACAAATGGAGTGTAAATAGATGTAACTATTAACAAAGCAAGAAGAAATGCCAAGTGGCAAGGAGGAGAAAATGAATAAAAATGGTATAAAGGTAGTCTCATTAGTATGTGTAACAGTATTGGCGGGACTAATAGTATGGCTGAAGGACGATGTTTTATCAGCTTTGGTATTAGAAATAATAGTAATATATTACTGCTTTAAGGATATCAATAGATATTAAACTATGAACATAAGACAAAGAGGTCGTAAAGTTACGACCTCTAAAACATTTTATATTTCAATTTTAGGCTGATACTTCTCAAGCCACATATTAACTTGGTACAAATAAGCCATTAATTGAGGACCAGTCATTAATTGCCCAAACCAAGGCCTAGAAAAAGCTTCACCATTTGAATCTAAAATACTCAAAATATAATCACGATTTAATAAACTATTAATAGGAGCATCACTTTTCTCCATAATATTTGAAAGCATAAGTTTAACCTTAGATAAATAAGTAGGATTATGAGTTTTTGGATAAGGAGATTTTTTTCTATCTACAATTTCATCAGGTAAAAAGTCTTTACACACATACCTTAATAATCCTTTTTCTCTACCTTTTAAAGCTTTCATTTCCCAAGGAATATTCCATACATATTCAGCTAGTCTATAATCGCAGAAAGGAACTCGCAACTCAAAACCATTATACATAGACATTCTGTCAGACCTATCTAAAAGAGTTTGCATAAACCAATTTAAAGTCAAATATGAAATTTTTCTTTTTTCGGCAGTTTCTTTGGAATCAGATTCTAAAATTTCAACTTCCTTTAAACTTTCATTATATCTATAATCTATATAATCC
>CAUWFY010000198.1:0-2029 GCA_963558115.1 uncultured Clostridia bacterium | reverse complement strand
GAAAATACTTGTGGGTTACCCTGCTGGGAAGATAGGTTGTTGCTAGATTTTTTTTTATAGAAAAATCATCTTTTATCTTGGACTATACAAGATTTTTATGTATACAACAAGTAAAAAATAATTTTAAAAAAACTCACAAGAGTCTTTCTAATATAGCTTGGCTACTTTTCTAATAAATATAAAAATGAGAAATACTAATAATATTTTTGATTTTTATGTTTATTTTTTTGCAATATAAAGCAAATTATGATAATATAATAAGTAAAATATACTATAAACTTTTAAATTCTACATATAAAATGAATAGGAGGTAAAAATGAAACAGGGGTTGATAACTGAAATAAATACAATGGAAGATGCAATAGAATCATTAAAAGAACTATATATTAAGATAAGTAATCAAAGAAATTTATTCATAAATAAAGAACAAGATATGCAAAGTAATACTAAATACAAAAATTTAACAAAAGAAATGTTAGATAACATAATAGGTAAGAAAGATGAAACAGATAATAGAAAAATAATACAATTTTTAAAAAATATCATAGAAGATATACTTGAAAATGAGCCAAATCAAGAGATTAAACAAAAGTTAGAGGGGATTTTTGGTACTTATTATATTAGTTTACGAAATAAAATAGAAAAATTAATAAAACCACAAAAAGGTGAAGAAATAGTGCTAGATTTAATTAGACAATCTGAAGTTAAAATACATGATGACAAAAGTCCAAAAGAAGATGCTATATATGGAGATTTAATTCAAGAAAATGAGCAAACTCCAGAAATTATATATAAAGACAAAAATATGATGTTAATAAGATTGAATAAATATATAACAAATAAAACTCAAAAGGAAAAAGATAAGAAAATAGTAGAAAAATTAGAAAAAGAAGAAGTAAGTAAATATGAATATCAAATAAAATATGAACCAAATAAAGTAGCAATAATAGAATATTTTGGAGAAACTAATTTAGGTAATAAAATAAAAAAAGGTGAAATAGAATACATAGCTCCAATGCTAGCTGCAATAGAAAAAGCAAAATCAGAAAAAAGAGAACATATAGGAAGAATATATAAGATTTTTGAAGAATTAGGAACATATGTAACCCAATATGATGATAATCTAGAACAAAGAGTAAAAGAATTAAAATTAAAAGAAGAAGAAATAATAAAGGAAACAGAAAAATCTGAAGAAAAAAATAAAGAAGAAAAATGAGGAGATTAAAATGCCAAAAGTAACATGGAAAGCAGGAACATTTATCTATCCAATACCAGCTGTAATGGTAAGCTGTGGAAATATGGAAAAATCTAATATAATAACAGTAGCATGGACTGGAATAATAAATACAAATCCTGCTATGGTATATATATCAGTTAGACCATCACGATATTCATATAAATTAATAAAAGAGCAAGGAGAATTTGTAATAAACCTAACTAATAAG
Organism: uncultured Clostridia bacterium; assembly: GCA_963558115.1. GTDB lineage: Bacteria > Bacillota > Clostridia > TANB77 > CAG-508 > CAG-269. The sequence continues at coordinate 584 of CAUWFY010000198.1, read as the reverse complement.
TGGTGAAAAATATGATAAGTTCAAAGAAATGAACTTACATAAAGAAAAGGCAAATTTTATTAATTGTCCTATGATAAAAGAAAGTCCTGTTTCAGTAGAATGTAAAGTAAAAGAAATAAAAGAAATGGGCTCACATCATATGTTTATTGCAGAAGTAGTAGCAATAAATGCAGATAAAAAATACATTGATGAAAAAGGTGCTTTTGATATATCAAAATGTGATTTAATAGCATATTCTAATGGTGGATATTATACATTAGGAAAAAAGATAGGAAAATTTGGCTTTTCTGTGCAAAAAAAGAAGAAGAAAAGGTAAAAAAATGCAATAATATTATTGACATAAGTAAAAAAAAATGATAAAATAGTTGAGCATATGTATATTACGGACATATGCTCACATCGTTTAAAAAGTAATGTAAAATTCGGAGGTGTATATAAAATGGCAGCAAAAGGTCCAAGAGAAAATATAACATTAGAATGTACAGAATGTAAAAGAAGAAATTATGTAACTTCTAAAAACAAAAGAAACAATACAGATAGATTAGAAATAGTTAAGTATTGTAAATTCTGTAAAAAACGTACAA
>CAUWFY010000197.1:0-2084 GCA_963558115.1 uncultured Clostridia bacterium | reverse complement strand
CATTAAAAATGAGGTTAAACAAAGAAGGAAGTGAACTGGTAACAAGTTGTTACCAGTTGAAAATGAAAGCATATGATGGAAAATTAAGAGATACTGATGTAATGACTACTGAACAAATTTTAAGGTTAATTCAATCAATACCATCAAAAAAAGCGGAGCCTTTTAAATTATGGTTAGCACAAGTTGGAAAAGAAAGAATAGATGAAGCATATGATCCAGAAATAGCAATAAATAGGGCATTAGATATATACAGAAAAAAAGGATATTCAGAAGAATGGATAAACCAAAGATTAAAAACAATAGATATAAGAAAAGAATTTACAGATGAATTAAAAGAAAAAGGAATAAGTGACGGTAAAGATTTTGCAATATTAACAAATATTTTAACACAGGCTTGGAGTGGATATTCAGTAAAAGAATATAAAAATCTAAAAGGTTTAAAAAAGGAAAATTTACGAGACAATATGACTAATATGGAATTAGTATTAAATATGCTTGCTGAAACATCTTCTACAGAAATTTCAAAGAGTAAAAAAGGAAAAGGATTTAAAGAAGCTGAAGATTCAGTTATTAAAGGTGGAAATATTGCGAGGCTGGCAAAGGAACAATTAGAAAAAGAAACAGGTAAAAATGTAATTTCAGACAAAAATGCTAAGCAAATTCGAAGTTTAAATTCAGGGGAAGAATAATTAGAAAAGTGAAAGGAAGATTACTATGGTTGAGAAATTAGATGTATATGATAGAAAGAAAAAAAGAACTGGAAAAGTTATTGAAAGAAAAGAAGGAGAAATTCTTAATAAAGGAGAATACATAATTTCAGTGCAATGTTGGATTATTAATAATCAAGGAAAAATATTATTAACAAAAAGAAATTTAAACAAGACACATGGTGGAATGTGGGAGCCAACAAATGGATTAGTTATTAGTGGAGAAGCAAGTAAAGAGGCAATAAAGAGAGAACTGAAAGAAGAAATTGGTTTAGACATAGAGGAGAATAAAATTACATTAATTAAAGAAATTGTTGAAGAAAATGAAAATATGAATTTTTTTAGATATATATATTTAATAAAGGAGGATATAAGTTTGAATAAATTATCGTTTAATGATGGAGAAGTTATTGATGCTAAATATGTTACAGTTGATGAATTTTCCAGAATGATTGAAAATAATGAAGCTTTTGAATGGTTAAGATATTTTTTGGGGATTATGAAAGGAAAAAATTAAAAAGATTATTTCGAATGTAATGAGAAAAAAGTTTTAAAATTTAAATATAATATTAATTTTTCATCCAAAAAATAATTTAAAAGCTACAGAATTGAATGTTGCATAAATAAAAAAATAAGAAAAGGAATGTTTATAGATATGATAAAAAATATAATTTTTGATTTAGGAAATGTAATATTAAAAGATACACCATCAGTTGTTTTGGAAAATTTAAAAATATCAGATGAAATATATAAAATTATAAAATGTAAGTTCTTTGATAATTGGAATAAGTTAGATTTAGGAAAAGAAACATTAAAAGAACATTTGGAGAATTGTGGAATAGATTTTACAATTGATGATGAAATAAGAGAAGTATTATTAAATTATTATAAATATAGACCATTCAATAATGAAGTAATTGAATTAATGAATAATTTGAAGAGTAATATGTACAATATTTTTATATTATCAAATAATAATAAAGAAGCTTATAATTATTTAGTAAAATTACCTATATTTGAAGCGGTAGATGGATGGATCGTATCATGTGATTATAACATTATAAAACCAGATAAAAAAATATATATTAACCTTTTTGAAAATTTTAATATTAAACCAGAAGAAAGTTTTTTAATTGACGATAAAGCTGAAAATATTAAAGTAGCAGAACAACTGGGGATGAAAGGTTTTGTGTTAGATTGGAAAAATCAAGGAATATATGAATTGGTTGGAAGTTTAAAGGAAAATGATATAATATAAATAATAAAATATTACATATAGTATGTGGAATGAGTGAAGATACTGTTCTTATGATAACTGCATATTATCCAAATATAGAAAAATGGGAAGAAGATATGAAAACAAGGAGGGAAAAATAA
>CAUWFY010000196.1:0-2111 GCA_963558115.1 uncultured Clostridia bacterium | reverse complement strand
AAATTTAACATTGTCAACAGACATAATAGTAGGTTTCCCGGGTGAAACAGATGAAGAGTTTGAAGATACTTTAGATGTAGTAAATAAAGTTAAATTTGAGCAAGTATATATGTTTATTTATTCAAGAAGAGTAGGAACGCCAGGAGATAGAATGGAAAATCAAGTTCCAGAAGAGATTAAACATAAAAGATTTGATAAACTAAAAGCATTAGTAGAAAGTCAAATAGCAGAAAACAATAAAAAATATATAGGAACAATACAAAAAGTATTAGTAGAAGGAGAAAGTAAAAATAATTCTGAAATGTTGACAGGAAGAACAGATAGCAATAAAGTTGTAATTTTTGAGGGAAATAAGAATTTAATTAACAAATTTATTGATTTAAGAATTATTTCAGAACATATGTGGTACTTAAAAGGTGATTTTGGTGATTTCGGGGTCGGAGACAAAAATCATCCCCAAAATTAAAGTAAAATTTGAACAAAGTAGAGATTTTTATAAATAGAATAAAGGTGATTCCGAGGAAAGGATGATTTTTGTCTCCGACCCCGAAATCACCTAGGAAAGGAAGAAATATAAATGGCAGAGTTTTCACCAATGATGCAAAAATATCTTGAAACAAAAGAACAATATAAAGATTGCATATTATTTTATCGTTTAGGAGATTTTTATGAAATGTTCTTTGAAGATGCAATTATAGCAGCAAGAGAATTGGAAATAACATTAACAGGAAAAGATTGTGGTCAAGAAGAAAGAGCTCCAATGGCAGGAGTGCCACATCATGCAGCAGAGATGTATATTTCAAGATTAATAGCTAAAGGATATAAAGTTGCAATTTGTGAACAACTAGAAGACCCTAAAACTACAAAAGGTATTGTTAAAAGAGGAGTTATAAGAGTAGTAACACCAGGAACAATAGTTGATAGTAATATGCTAGAAGAAAGAAAAAATAATTATATAATGTCTATATATAAAACAGGAATATATTTTGGAATAAGCGTATGTGATATAACAACAGGGGAGTTTTATGCGGCTGAAATAAAAGATAATAACAATTTTCCTCAATTACTAGATGAAATTGCAAGATATTCGCCATCTGAGTTAGTTGTAAATTCAATGATGGCAGATTGTACTGAAGAAATGGGAAAAATAAAAGAGAGATTTTCAAGCTATATTACAAAATTCCAAGATAAATTTTTTGAAAACAAAGCAGATGTTATAAAATTAAGATTTAATTTACTTGATACAAACCAAAAAGAAATTGGAAATATCCAAGAAAGAACACTTGCAATTCCAGCAATTAATGCATTAATTGAATATATTGAACAAACTCAAATGACAAATCTAGACCATATAAATAAAATAACAATATATCAAATTTCAAAATATATGTCTTTAGATATAAATGCTAGAAGAAATCTTGAAATAACAGAAAAGATGAGAGATAAATCTAAAAAGGGAACATTATTATGGGTATTAGATAAAACATCAACTTCAATGGGCGGAAGACATCTAAGAAGATGGCTAAATGACCCACTAATAGATACAACTGAAATTAATAGAAGATTAAATTCAGTTAAAGAACTAAAAGAAGATATAATGTTAAGAGGAGAAGTAATAGAAAATCTAAAAAAGGTTTATGACATTGAGCGTCTAGCAGGTAAAATGGCTTATGGGAATGCAAATGCAAGAGATATGATAACTTTAAAAAATTCATTATCAAAATTACCTGAAGTAAAAAAAGTTTTATCTAATTGTAAGTCTGAAATGTTAAAAGATTTATTTGAAAATTTGGACGAGTTACAAGATATATATGAGTTAATAGAAAAATCAATAGTAGACGACCCTCCAATGAGTATAAAAGATGGAGGAATTATAAAACTTGGATTTGATGAAGAAATAGACAAATTAAAAACAGCTACAACAGAAGGTAAAAACTGGATTATTCAACTAGAAGCAGATGAAAAAGAAAAGACAGGAATAAAAAATTTAAAAGTTGGATTTAACAAAGTTTTTGGCTATTTTATAGAAGTAACAAAATCAAATTTAAATCAAGTGCCAGAAAGATATATAAGAAAACAAACATTAACAAATGCAGAAAGATATATAACAG
>CAUWFY010000195.1:0-2121 GCA_963558115.1 uncultured Clostridia bacterium | reverse complement strand
CTTAGAAAATTTAAAAGAAGAGGAAATAGAAAAATATAAACCAGAAATATTAGTAGTAAAATTATATTTAGACTTTGACAAAAATGATTATTTAATAGCTGATGTCAAATTTCAATACGGGAATAATGAATTTAATCCATTAGACGAAAAACAAAAAATAAACTTTGCTAGAAATAAAATTCAAGAAACAAAAACTTTAAATATTTTTAGAAAAACAGGCTTTATGTTTGATATAAATAATTTAAGATTCATATTACCTGATAATGATAAAATTTATCAATTTTTAACAGAAGATATAAACTATTATATGCAAAAATTTGATGTACTAGTAACAGAAAATTTCAAACAAAAACAAATAAGGCAAAACAAAATAGGAACTTTAGGTGTTAAAGTTGAAAATAATTTATTATCAATAGACTTAAAAAAATTGGACATAGATATTAATGAACTAGAAGAGATAATGTCAAAATATAACTTAAAGAAAAAATATCATAGATTAAAAGATGGAAGTTTCTTAAACTTAGAAAATAATGAAGAAATAGAATTTATAGATAAGTTAACTACTGGAATGGGAATAGACTATAAAGAAATAGAAGAAGGAGAAGTAAATCTACCAATTTATAGAAGTTTCTATTTAGACAAATTATTAAAAGGAATAAATAGTAATCAAGTAAATAAAAATAGTGAATATAAAAAAGTAGTAAAACAATTAAATAAAGAAAATATCGAAGAAGAAATACAAATACCAGAAAAATTAGAAAATACACTTAGATATTATCAAAAAACAGGATTCAAGTGGCTAAAAACACTAGATAAATATAACTTTGGAGGAATATTAGCAGATGATATGGGATTAGGAAAAACCATTCAAATGCTATCAATAATTGTAGATTATACAGAAAATACACCTATGGAAGAGAAGAGAGCAAGTATAGTTGTATCTCCTAGTTCATTGGCTTTAAACTGGGAAAATGAAGCTAAGAAATTTGCTAAAGAATTACAAACTATGGTAATAAATGGCACCTTGCAAGAAAGAAAGAAAAAAATATCAGAAATTCAAAATTATGATTTAGTAATAACATCATATGACTTATTAAAAAGAGATATAGAATTATATAAAGACAAAAATTATAATTTTAGATTTATAATAGCAGATGAAGCACAATATTTAAAAAATAGTAATACACAAAATGCAAAAGCAATTAAGAAAATTTTAGCAGATACAAAATATGCACTTACTGGAACACCAATAGAAAATTCTTTAGCAGAATTATGGTCAATATTTGATTATATAATGCCAGGATATTTATTTGCATATAAAAAATTTAAAACAATGTATGAAACACCAATAGTAAAAGATAATGATGTAAAAACAATGAATAAACTAAAAATGTTAATAGAACCATTTGTATTAAGAAGAACTAAAAAGGAAGTATTAACAGAACTTCCAGATAAAACAGTTACAGTTTTAAGTAATGAAATGGGAGAAGAGCAAAAAAATATATATTTATCATATTTAGCACAAGCAAAACAAGAAGTGGCAGAAGAAATAAATATAAACGGAGTAGAAAAAAGTCATATAAAAATATTAGCAGCTTTAACAAGGCTAAGGCAAATATGTTGTCATCCAAGTTTGTTTATAGATAACTATAATGATGGAAGTAGTAAATTAGAGCAATGTATGGAAATAATAGAAGATGCAATTCAAGGAAATCATAAAATATTATTGTTTTCTGGTTATACATCAATGTTTAGTATAATAGAAGAAGAATTGAAAAAAAGAAATATTAATTACTTCAAGTTAACAGGAGCTACAAAAGTAGAAGAAAGAATGAAACTAGTTGATGAATTTAATCAAAATCCTGAAGTAAAAATATTTTTAATTTCACTAAAAGCAGGAGGTACAGGATTAAACTTGACAGGTGCAGATATGGTAATTCATTACGATCCTTGGTGGAATTTATCTACTGAAAATCAAGCAACAGATAGAGCATATAGAATTGGACAAAAAAATAATGTGCAAGTTTATAAGTTAATTACTAAAAATAGTATAGAAGAAAAAATATATGAGTTACAACAGAAAAAAGCAGAATTGATGGATAATATGCTAAGTACGAAAGT
>CAUWFY010000194.1:0-2126 GCA_963558115.1 uncultured Clostridia bacterium | reverse complement strand
TAATTTCATTGATATTTAGTTTTTCAGTTAGTGCTTTTACTACTGATGAAGTAATCATTGAAAATGAACTTCAAAAAAATCTATTGTATATTGATGATACAAACAATATATCGATTAAAGGTAGTGAATTTATAAAATTAGTATCTAACACAAGTAAACTAGATAAATTGCTTCAATCAGATAATTGTGTATATGATAATGTACTTATAAAAGTAGATAATAAAACTGTAAAGGCAAGTGCAGATTATTCTAACAGTACAAACAAAGCTTTAGAAATTGTAAATATAGAAAATCAAAAATATGTTAAATGCCCTATTATTGTTGCAGAGAAAAAAAATAACTTATATTATCCATCAACTTATAGTACAACATTAAATTTACAATCAGAAGATACTTCTATAACTAATGAAATTTGGACAACATCTATTTTTGAAGGTGATAAAAGTTTTAATACAGTTATACCACACTTAGAAAGTGTCTATAATGGTAAAAATGATTATTACGGTGGTGAAGGCTGGAATTCAGGTTCAAGAATTAATTGTGATACAAATATGGTAAAAGGAGATTGTTATATAATAGCAGATATATCTTGCTATGCAGGAGATAAAGTTGAGATGTATCCGTTTGGCACATTATATTATATGGGGGAAAGTACTGAAATTAAAGGATATTATAAATATAAGGCATTAATTACAGATAAAAGTATTCTTCAAAATGATATTTTAGCAAGATTAGTAATTCCGCAATATAACACTTTGCATATATGTAAAATACATTTTATGGGAGATAAGGTTGAATTAGAAAGCAATCCTATTTCTGTAGCGAATAAGGAAAATAATATTATATTATCTGGTACTACTATGCAATTACCTTCAAATGTAAAACTAATGAATGAAAAAATAGAAAGTGGTAAAATATATGATGAGATTTCTAATATGTTAAATAATAGTATAAGTAATATTAATATTTATGATATGAAATTAATTTCAACTGATGTTACTTTTCAACCTAATGGAAAAGTAAAGGTAAGTATTTTAATACCAGAAGAGTATAATTTATCTAAAATAGCCTTATATGGCCTTAAAGATGGGAATAAAGTGAAATATGATGTAACAATTGAAAACTTTGATAATGCAAATTATGTAATACTTGAAACAGATTATATTGGTACATTTGTCTTAGGTGAAGAAGTAATAATTTCTGACAATAACGATTCAGACAACAATAATTCAGACAATAATGTAAATGGTGATAATGAAAATTCTGAAAGTAATGGAGAAACAAATACTATTGTAAAAGAAGAAAAAAAAGAACATATATTGGATGATGAACCTAAAACAGGGAATGAAAATAAATTAAGCTTTTTATCAATGATATTTACAATATTTTTGACTTCTGCAGGTATTATCATAAGTAAAATATAAAATACAATAAAAAGGAAGTGAAAACGAAAAAAGATTCACTTCCTTTTATATCAACAGGGTGAATTAAATGAAATGTAAAAAAGGAAAACATGTGCAAAACAATTTTAAAAAAAGAAAAATTATTTGTCTTTTAATAATAATAGTATTAATAATTCTATTTGTTTATAAGTATATATTTTTAAGTGGAAAAATTAGTTTTATTGATAGAGTGGCTTCAAATATACTTGTAGATGGACATAATGAAGATATTAAAAAAGTAAAATATTTAAAAGAAAAAAATGAAGATGTAGTAGGGTGGTTAAAAATTTCAAATACAAAAATAGATTATCCTGTTTTACAGACCAAAGATAATGAGTATTATTTAACTCATAATTATAGAGGAGAAAAAGAAAAACATGGTTCTATTTTCTTAAATTATAAATCTGTTTTATCGGATAACTATTCTAATCTAATAATTTATGGTCACAATATGGGTGATGGTCAAATGTTTAATACATTATTAGAATACGAAAATCAAGATTATTATAATGAACATAAAACTATTAATTTGTATACAGAAAATGAAGAACATATATATACAATTGTATCAGTTTTTAAATCAAGAATATTTTATCAAGATGAGGAGAATGTTTTTAGGTATTACAATTATACTTATTTTGACAATAAAGAAATTTATGAAGAATTTATAGAAAATTGTAAGGA
>CAUWFY010000193.1:0-2142 GCA_963558115.1 uncultured Clostridia bacterium | reverse complement strand
CAGCCCAGCCAATAATTAGAGTATCAACGATTATAGAAGTTGGTATTCTTTTTTTTGTATCTTAAAAAGGCATCAGATTTAAGGTGAAAAATAGCCTAATCTGGTGCCCCTTTTTTAGGTTATTTCACCAAAAAGAAAAGAGGTGAAATAGATGATAATAATGAAAAAGGAACTAAAAAATTTAGAAGAGGGAAAAGAAGAATTTTTAACAGATTGTAAAATTAGAAATTTATCTGAGAATACGATTCATAATTATGATGAATGTTTTGGATACTTTTTAGATTTTATAAATAATAAATTTGGAAAAATTAATATTAGACAAGATATGAAAAAAGAAATAGTAGACCAATATATCATTCAAATGAAAGATAATGGAATAAAAGACACAACAATAAATATTAGAATTAGAGCTATAAGATGTGTTCTATATTATTTTATGAGAAATAATTATATCGAAGATTTTAAAATTTCTGAAATAAAAGAAACAACTCAAGGAATTGAATTATATACAGATGATGAAATAAAAAAATTATTAAAAAAACCGAATATAAAACAATGTACTTTTGCTGAGTATAGAACATGGGCAATTATAAATTTTTTTATTGCTACAGGTGTAAGAAGTAGAAGTTTAAGAAATGTTAGAATTGAAGATTTAGATTTTGATAATGAATTAATCTATATTAGAGTTACTAAAAATAGAAAATTAGTAATAGTTCCAATGGGGCAAGCTATTAAAAAAGTCTTACTTGAATATTTAAGAATTAGAGGTGGAGAAGCGGAAGATTTTTTATTTTGCAACTTAGAAGGAGAACAATTAACCAAAAATGCTTTAAATAATTTGATTACAAAATATAATCATAAAAGAGGAGTAATGACAACAAGAATACATTCATTTAGGCATTATTTTGCAAAGCAATATATTCAAAATGGTGGAAATGTTTTTAAATTACAAAAAATATTAGGACATAGTTCAATTCAAGAAACACAGAGATATGTTGATTTATTTGGTAGTGATTTACAAGTTGGATTTAATGAAGTTAGTCCATTAGATAATATATGTAGTTACAAAGAAAGAATAAAAATGAAAGTAGGATAATGATAAGTATGAAAAAAATAAAAGAAAATGAATTAGAAGAAATAGTAAAAAATAATTTTGATGCAAAAACAATTTTATTAGAACTGAATGGAATTATAGAAGGAAATATTGTTTTTGTAAAAGCTGATTGCAGTTATAATCATAAAAATGGCATATTATATATTTTAGATTTATTGAATAATATAAGAATTGATATAGCTTCACAATATAAAATAATATATGAACAAAATAGTGAGATATTAAAAATTTATTTAGATAATAGTCAAGATTTAAAAATATCAGTAATAAAAAGAAAAGGTACACTATAAAAGTGTATCTTTTAAAATAAATCTGAGTGAGTACCAGTTCTTGATACTGTTAAAGTTAATTCATCATTTTCAATTTTATAAATTAAAAGCCAATCAGGTTGTAGCACTATTTATCCAACTCCTCAAACATTTCATCTACACTATCAAAAGCTTTACTTAAATTTTTTCCATTTTTAACATCTTCCATTGCTTGAATAGTTTCCTTATTATATCTTGGTTTTTCAATTTTAAAAGGGATACCATCGTGTAAAATGACTTGATTTAAAAATACATTAACTGCTTCAGTAATTGATAATCCTAAATCGTTTAAAGTTTCCTCGGCTTTCATTTTTACAGATGGTTCAACTCTAATATGCAAAGTATCAGTTTTAGCCATTTTAATCACCTCCATAGTATTATTATATTTATTGTATCACGATTTATATACGAAAACAACACAAAATCTAATTTTCTTCTAAATTTTTTAAACCATATTCAATAATTTGATTAATAACACTATTAAAACTTAATTCATTTTTTTCAGCTAATTCATTTATTTTATCAAATGCTTTTCCACTTATTCTTATAGTTCTTGTAATAGTATCATTACCTTTTTTTGCTTTTTCTATTTTTAATTTTTTCATTTTTATCACCTTTTATTATTATGTACAAAAAATAATTTAAAATAAGTGTACTAAAATGTGTACAAAAATAAAAATTTGTGATATAGTGTAGGAAAATAAGAGAAGGAGGTGAAAA
>CAUWFY010000192.1:0-2171 GCA_963558115.1 uncultured Clostridia bacterium | reverse complement strand
GCATATAAAGCAGTAAAATGTGGTTATCAAGTAGCAATAATGGCTCCAACAGCAATTTTAGCAACACAACATTTAGAAAATTTTAAAAAAATATTTGATGGGCTAGGAATAAAATGTGAATTATTAATTTCGGCAATGACTAAAAAGAAGAAAACAGAACTATTGCAAAGATTAGAAAATGGTGAAATAGATATATTAATAGGAACACATGCATTATTACAAGAAAATGTGATTTTTAAAAAATTAGGACTAGTTGTAACTGATGAGCAACATAGATTTGGAGTTAAGCAGAGAACAACTATTGTAGAAAAAGGTCAAAATCCAGATGTACTAGTTATGACTGCAACACCAATACCTCGTACACTAGCACTAATATTATATGGAGACTTAGATATTTCAATAATTGACGAATTACCACCAAATAGAAAGAAAATAGATACATTTGCAGTACCTAAAAGTATGGAAGAAAGAGTTAATAACTTTATAAAAAAACAAGTAGATGAGGGGCGTCAAGCATATATTGTATGTCCATTAGTAGAAGAAAATGAAGAATCAGATTTAAAATCAGTAGAAAAACTATATGAAAAAAGTAAAACAGAAACATTTCCAGAGTATAAAGTGGAATATATACATGGAAAAATGAAGGCAAAAGATAAAGATATAATAATGGAGAAATTTAAAAATAAAGAAATTGATATATTAATATCAACAACTGTTATTGAAGTAGGAGTGGATGTTCCAAATAGTAATATAATGGTAATAGAAGATGCCCAAAGGTTTGGACTAGCACAATTACATCAGTTAAGAGGAAGAGTGGGAAGAGGAGAATATAAGTCATATTGTATTTTAAAATATGAAGGAAAAAGTGAAACAATAAGAAAAAGAATGAAAGTAATGTGTGATACAAATGATGGTTTTATTATTTCCGAAAAAGACTTAGAATTGAGAGGTGCAGGAGATTTCTTCGGAACAATGCAACATGGTATACCAGAATTTAAAATAGCAAATTTATTTGAAGATATACAGATTTTAAAAATAGTTCAAAATTTAGCAATGCAAATTATTTTAGATGATCCAAAATTAGAGAAAGAAGAAAATAAATTATTAAGAGAATTAATAAAAGATAAGTTTGTTAAAAGAATTGAAATTTGATAAATTTATAAAGATTGTTTGTATATGAAAATTACATTTATATAAACATAACGATGTTAAATAATGTAAAAAGTTGAATATTTATGTAAAATATGATATAATTATTGTATGCCAAATAAAGGTATAAGTAACTAGCAACTATAATGGATAATTATCCAAAAGAAAAAGGAGAGAACAAATGATAGAAATATTAAGAATGTTAGGGATTAAAAGCTTTATGCCAGGCGCAGAAATCATGAAACGGATGTTGAGAAATGAGGTAACAACAAAGGAGTTATCAGATGATGAAATTGAAATGGTATTAGCAGCATGGGATACAAGGCATTATGTGCCATTTGACCAAATTGAAAACGTCGACAGAGTAAATCCAAACATTACTAAAGAGGAAGTAGAGATGGGAATATATTCTGAAGAAGAATATAAGAGAAATTATGTTGAACAGATTGAAAGATATCTGAAAGTAATAATGTAGCTATATCTACTTACTCGTTTCAGTCAATAGGGGAATTTTCCCTATTGACATTTTTTATATAAAATAGTATTATAGATAAAAATAATAAGGATGTTGATATAATATGTTTCAAATTATAATGAAGATAATAGGACTATTATTGGTATTAACTGGCGTGATTTTAATATATGATGCACGTATACTAACTAAAAAATTTTTTGGATTTGGAGATCAAAACGAAGGAAGTAATGGATTAAAAATTTTAGGTTTTTTAGTGTCAATAGTTGGAGGGGTTATTATATATTTTTCTTTATAAAATTTTGTAAAAGTTTTTAGCAATTTATTAAGATAATGCGTAAATAATATTTATATATTTATATAGAAAGTGATAAAAGAATTAAAAAATTATTAATAAGTTAAATTTGGTTAGCAAATGGTTAGCAAATTTAAAATTTTATAAAAATTCTATTGACAATAAAACCTTAAATGTGTTAATATAAATAATGTCAATAGAAAATGCGGATGTGGCGGAACTGGTAGACGCGCTGGTCTTAGGAACCAGTGTCAA
>CAUWFY010000191.1:0-2191 GCA_963558115.1 uncultured Clostridia bacterium | reverse complement strand
AATATATAATTTCATAAAAGGTAAAATCGATTTACACAAAAATATTTACATACTCGCATTTGGAGTGACCCAAAGTAGAAAACAATGGCATGATAGAAAAAATTACTACTTACAAGTAGATTAAGAAATGTTAGAAAGAAAGTAAAAATTAATATAAAATATCTAAAAACCTGAGTAAAATCAAATAAAATTTTGTTTTTACTCAGGTTAATTTTAAGCATCTTTAAACTTTATTGTACTTATTTTTCTAAATTGAAAGAAACATATTTTAGTATGTAAAGATTTATTTATTATAAAATTCACAATAACTATTTACAGGGCAAGTATCACATTTAGGATTTCTAGCAACACAACTATTTCTACCATGCCAAACAAAAAGATGATTAATATCTTTTAAACTATCCTTTGGAAAAAAATTTATTAAATCTTGTTCAATTTTTTCAGGTTCCTTTTCTTTAGATAATCCCATAAGATTAGAAATTCTTTTTGCATGAGTATCTACGGCAATACCTTCGGCAATTCCAAATACTTCTAACATAATAACATTAGCACTTTTTCTACCAACACCAGCTAAACTAGTTAATTCCTTCATAGTATGAGGAACTTTACCATTAAAATTATTAATTATTTGCTTAGCACATAATTTAATATTTTTTGCTTTATTTTTATAAAAACCACAAGGATGAACAATTTCTTCAAGTTCTTTAATATCTATATTTGCAAAATCTTTAATAGTTTTACACCTATTAAAAAGATAAGGAGTAGTTTTATTAACTCTTTCATCAGTACATTGTGCAGAAAGCATAACAGCTACTACTAATTCAAATGGAGTGGAAAAATCTAAGCTACAAGTAGCATCAGGGTATGCAGTTTTTAATTTTGAAACAATTTCTTTAGCAAATTTTTTATTCATCATTATTATCCTTCCTTTAAAAAAATAAAATTAAATAAATAACTTACAAATATCGTGATTTATTCAAACTTCTATGCTTCATTTTAATGCATATTAATACATATATAATAAATTTTTTATATCAATATATTAAATAAATGATTACATAAGAAAATAAAAATAAAATGTACTATTAACATAATCTTACTAATAAATAATATCAAGTAACTTTTTTTGTGTCAAGGGTTTTACATAAAAGTAACAAATAATGACAAAATGAATAATATATATAAGAAAAGTAGTAAAGCCACAAAAAAGGCTATCGTGGGTCATTTAAAGCTCACATTTACTTGTTGTATACGAAAAAATCTTCTATATGGTAGAGATAAAAGGTGAAATTCTTATACAATAAAAAGACGGAGGTAATAGAATGTGTAATTTATTAAAAAAGACATTAGCAATATGTTTGATAGGATTTGGATTAGGAATACTATTGGTTTTATTACTTCCAATGACAGGTTGGCTATTTATAATAGGAATAACAATAGTTGCAGTAGGACTTATGTGGCTTGCTTGTTAGAAAAAAGGAGGGAATACATATATGACAATAGTAGTAAAAAAAGTTCCGAAATTCTTGAGGGGATTTGTGAAGTTGATATTTAGAATAAAGGACTAAGGAAGAAGGATGAAATGCACCCCGTTTAGTAGACACAATAAAAAAGACTATAGTGTTAAAATTTAAATGGAGGTGTATTTTTTATGTCAAAACAAACTTAAGAAAATATTAACTATTGGATTTAGGTCAAGTTTTTAAGTAAAGGTTTAGAAATAGAAAATTTTTTGAAAAAGTTGCGTAAACTACTTGCAATTTTTTCTTGATTATAATATGCTTTCATAAAAGCATTCCTCCTTTGTATATGTTTTTGTTTTCAAGTAGATTATATAAAAAGGAATGCTTTTTTGCAATATATAGCTAAAAATAATGAGAATTGAATATAATAAAAGGAAGGTTTTAGACAAGATATATGCCTATGACCTTCTTTTAAAAAAGTGTCCGGATATCAGCAAAAAACAAAACTTAAAACTATGATAAAATAATTCACTAAAATATAGAAATTTAAAATTCTATATTTTAAATTGAAAAAATAAGCAAAGCAAAAAAAGAGCCTATGCTCTTTTCACTTTACCATCTCTTAAACATTTAGCACATACATGAATTCTTTTAGCTTCACCATTAACTAAAACTTTAACACTTCTTAAATTTGGTTTCCAAGTACGTGGTGATCTTTTACTTATATG
>CAUWFY010000190.1:0-2202 GCA_963558115.1 uncultured Clostridia bacterium | reverse complement strand
ATCAACTACCTCTATTTCAAAAAATGACTATACTTCTAGTCAAAATTATACTAATAATATTGTCAAAACCAACAAATATATAAATAATAATAAATATAATAATTATAAAAATACTACTTCTAACTATAATGAACGAAAATATTCTATACAAGATTTTGATAGCTTATATGCCAACAATGATTGGAACATATAAGTCTTTTTTATTTTTAATTTAAGAAAGGAGCTGATTTTATGCTAATTCCCAACGAATTATATAATCTATTGCAAAAACTAAATGTATCTTTAAATACAGTTTTAAAATTCCCTTATATCAGCGGAACGGAAAAGAAACTTGAAATATTTTTGTATAATCTAGAAAAAATAAGATTTGAAATATATGAACAAGTTAGATACTTAAATAATAATATGCTAGATAATGAAATTCATTTTATTGATAATGATTATAAGGCAAACTTACAAGATGGTGTTTTGTCTTTATATATACCAGAAAAATTACCAAACTTAACAAATAGATCTTCTTATGCTCACAAACAAATTATTTTTAATATAGCTGAAATAACTAAACAATATGATAAATTATTCTTTGATAAATATGTAATTGTAATTATTAAAATATTTGAAAAGCGAAAAGTGTGGGATGCTGATAACAGAACTGTAAAACCTATTCAAGATGGATTAATTCATGGTGGTGTAATAAAAGATGATAATATATTTAATTGTTGTTATATGGTACAAGGATTCTATTCTGACATTCCTCATATTGAAGTGTCAGTTTTAGAAGCTGATAAAATAATCAATTTTATTGATTATAATTTACCAAATATTAGTAAATGACCATAGCAAAATTTTTAATATTTTTTGAAATATTTCTTTGCTATGGTCGTATATATATATATGTTGATATTTCAATATTTCATTTACTATTTTTTATTAATTTTCTGTCTAGAGTAGAGGTATCATATACCAAAGTATATGATGCCTCTACAAAAGTACGATTTTTAGAAGATTTAAATGAACTAGTTAACGGATTTAATTTTAGTTAGATTGGAGGTGTGCTTAAAGATGAAGAAAGGATTAATTTTACAAGAACGAGATGTTGAATTATTAGAGTTTTTAGCAGAATATAAAACAATAACATTGAATAATACAAAATATATTTACGGTACAAAAACTTATCAAGAAAAAAGAATATGTCATCTGGTAAAAGAAAAATACTTAACTAGATTAACACATAGAGAAATTAGTTTAGGTAAAAACGGAAAAGATTTTTTAAACGAAATTGGTACAAACATTAAAGTTCATTGTAGAAATCCTAATAATATTGAAAGATTGAAAGTTATTAGTGATATTGCATCTTTCACTAATTTCAGTAATACAATGAGTTATATCCCTAGCTGGTATTTAAAAGACAAAGATTGCCCCACTCAAGATTCAAGAAGATATTTAGGACTTTTAACTTTCGACACAATTTTTTTACTGTGTATTCTGTTTATGGAGAAAAAGATGAGAAATATATTACTTCTCTTTACTATGATTTAAAGAAAGAACGTGAATTTTATAATTCTATTATTTTTGCTAATGATATAGAAAAAATTTTATATTATAAAAAGAATTTCGGCTTTAATGATAAACATTTATATTTAATTAAATATAACGATTTTAATAAAAGAATTATTAGAAATTATGATAAAATTAGAACTTGTATGATGGACCACTTATTGAAAAAACATGAGGTTAAATTTACAGATTTTAGATATATGGATTTTTTAGTAGATAATGAACTGTATATTAAAATTTGCCTTTTTTTGGACCTTAACCAATTAAGAAATTTACATTATTTTCTTGATATAAATACTAGTTATAAAAATAAGATGTATTTTGCTTGCTTTAAAGAAGATGAAAAGTATTTAAGATATTTAATAAAAAATTGTAATACTTTAATTATTGATAAATCTACTATTGAAGAGTATCTAGAAAAAGATTTTATTGAATTTAATGGGTTTAAAATTGATTGTGTTACAGAATAATTTTAGCCTAGAATATATCTAGGCTATTTTTATTATTAAACTCATTGTTTCTTACATATTTTTATATACAAATTCTCATATCAAAATACAAACATATATATGTAAAAGTCAATACAAAATTGGTTCTTCCGCAAATAATGTGATTAATATTGCAGAAGAACCTTTTGTTTTAATA
>CAUWFY010000189.1:0-2216 GCA_963558115.1 uncultured Clostridia bacterium | reverse complement strand
CATCTTCTAGTAGAACAGGATATACATTTGAAGGTTGGTATGATTCAGCATATGGGGGAAGTAAAATAGGAGATGCAGGTAGTTGGTATACACCAACGAGTTCAAAAACTTTGTATGCTCATTGGAATCAAAATCCATCAGTTACAATAACAAAACATCCAAGTACTCAAACAGTAGTTGAAGGAAATGAGTTTAATTTTACTGTAGAAGCAATAGGTGTAGGAACTCTAACATATGAATGGTATATAAGTGCTTATACTAGTCCATCAAATTGGCAAAAAGTTACTGAAACTACAAGTAAAAACTATTCTAGTACAGCAAGTAAATCTTTAAATGGAAAATATATTTATTGTAAAGTAACAGCAACTCTGAATGGTGCAAGTCAAAGTGCAGATAGTAATACAGCTCAATTGAAAGTAGAGACAGCAAATTTTAGTATTTTGAATTCTAATAAAACAACATATTATAATACATTAAATGCAGCTATACAGGAAGCAGTATCAGGAGGAGGAGATTACGGAGGAGGAACAATAAAAGTATTAAAAAATAATACTGACCAATCTTATGCTGATTCTAGTAAAACAATAGCTATAGATACTAATGGAAAAACACTAACTAGAACTGAAACTATGACTAGTAGAGAAGGAACATTGACTATAAAAGGAACTGGTACAATAACTACTAGTAATGATTATCCAATAGCTGCGACAAAAGGTGGAAACTTAATAGTTGAAAGTGGTACACTTACATCTGAAAAAAGTACAGTCCTAAGTGTTGCTACATCAGGAAATATTACTGTAAAAGGAGGCTATATATGGTCTGCTGGTAGAGCAGCTGTAGCTAGTAATGCAAGTTCAACAGGAACAATAACTATAAATAATGGATGGATTTATACTGACTGTAAAGATAAAGCAGCTATAAGTATAGCAGGAAATGGAGCAGTAAGTTTAAATGGTGCTAAAGTTGGAAATGCTGCTAATAATAGAACAGGAACTGCTGGTGCAGGTACAAGTGGAGGTGCTGCAGTTTGGATGGAGAGTGGAGCAAGTCTTACAGTAAATAATTCAGAAATTTTTTCAGGAAAATATGGTGGAGCAGGAATCTCAAGACCTGTTAAAGGAAGTATTAATATAACAGGAAATACAAATATATTTGCGAATAATCCAGATGGAAAATGTGCTATTTTATTAAATTCACAAGATTGTACAGTAACAATTAATACAACTGGTATGCTTAGAGCTACTCATAATTATGTAATGGGTGCAGGAAGCAATAGAGCTACTTATAATATTAACAAGGGACAATTTGCATCAAAAGGAGAATATAAATTTTATAAAGCAAATTCTCCTAGTCATAAGGGTACATCAAAAGTTGCAAAATTAACATTCAAATATATGGATAGTTATAATCATATAACTTCTTATGAAATAATAGATACTTTCTATACTCTAAAAGTAAATATATAAAATAAAAATGTTAGTAAAATTGATTTTACTAACATTTTTATTTATAAAGTTATTCTACATATTCATCATTGAATTCCATATCGTTAAAAGTTTGATTAACAGAATCTTTAAAATTATTTTTTAATAAATAACTTATAGAAGCATATTTTATATCTTTAAAATTATTTAGTTCAGAAATACTATTTGTAATAGTTAAGGTATCATGTGCTTTTATAGTTTCTTCTGAGTTATCAGAAAAAGATGTAATAGCTTTGTTATTTGAATCTACTAAATTAATAGTTATGAAAAAACCCTGAATATCATTTTCTGAATTGTTTTGTAAAGTTGTAATAACATCAACATCTCCGTTAGAATAAGTTAGTTCGATATTAGTAGCTTCTAAACCATCCTTTTCAATTGGGTTATCTTTAGAACTTTCTATTTTATATTTTTGAATAAAATCTGTTGGCTCATTTTCAAGCTCATTATTTGTAGAATTATTAAAATCATTATTATTAGAACTTTTTATTTTGAAAAATATAATAAAGCATATAAAAATAATAATAAAAATGATAATTAGAGAAAATAATAATTTTTTATTTTTCATATTCAATAAATCATTCCTTTCTGAAATTTAAACTATAAATAATTAATATATTATAAAAAGTATATCAGAAAAAATATATAAAATCAAGTTAGAAATAATTCAAAGATATCATAAACTTTTAGTAGGATTTCTCTTTATCAAAATAGCCAAACTATTTCTACTAC
>CAUWFY010000188.1:0-2230 GCA_963558115.1 uncultured Clostridia bacterium | reverse complement strand
AATAATCAAAAAAATAACTTTTTAGGGATTGCTATAAGTGTAAAAATAGGAAAAGCAATTAAGAGAAATCATTTGAAAAGATTGATAAGAGAAGGATATTATGTTTTTGAAGAAAATATGAAAGTTGGGAATAGTATAGTAATCCTATGTAAAAAGAAAACAAATGTGGATGAAATAAATTTTCAAAAAGTAAAAGACGATTTAGAATTTATTTTTAAAAAAGCAAATATTTTAGAGGATAAATAATGAAACAAGTATTAATAAATTTGATTAATTTCTATCAAAAACATATATCATTATGGTTAGATAGTAAAAACATAAAATGTAAATTTTATCCTACTTGCTCAGATTATACAAAACAATCAATTGAAAAATATGGTGTAATAAAGGGTGTTTTTTTAGGAATTAAGAGGATATTAAGATGTAATCCCTTTTCAAAAGGAGGATATGATCCATTAAAATAGGGTAGGAGGAAATAAAAATGTTTCAATTTTTTGCAAATATTTTTGGTTATTTGTTAGAATTATTATATAATTTAACAACTAACTATGGATTGGCAATTATACTTTTTACAATAGTTATAAAATTGATATTCTTGCCATTTTCAATTAAACAACAAAGAACAATGAAAAAAAGTGCTAAAATTCAAGAAAAGATGAAAGTGATTCAGTTTAAATATAAAAATAATCCTGAAAAAATGAATCAGGAAATGATGAATTTATATAAAAACGAAAAAATGAATCCATTTAGTGGATGTTTTACAGCAATAATACAATTTTTATTGTTATTTTCAATTTTCTATTTAGTAAGATCACCATTAACATTTATGGAAAAAATACCAGCAGAAGATATTTCTAAGTATGTAGGACAAATTCAGGAAAGTGGCAAATCCGTAAGTGGAGCATATCCTGAAATTGATATAATTAGAGAATATAATTTCTTAAAAGAAAAAAATCCAGAAGATGCTAATATAGATAAAATAAATTTACAAATGAACTTCTTAGGAATAGATTTAAGTAAAGTACCACAACAAAATTTAACTGATTTTACAGTATATATAATACCAATTTTATATATTTTATCATCATTTATTTCTATAAGATTAACTACTTCAATGCAAGAGAAAGCCAATAAAAAGACTAAAGAGACAACAATAGATGGTACAACTGGAAAAGAATTAGTACCAGAAGAAGAGAATAATGAATTAGATGCAGTAATGCAAACTAATAAAATGATGTCTTGGATGATGCCTATAATGTCTATTTCAGTAGCACTTGTAGCTCCTTTAGGATTAGCATTATATTGGTTAGTAAACAATTTATTAATGATAGTTGAAAGAGTAATTCTAGATAAAGTTATAAAGACTGAGGAGGAATAATCAGATGGGAAAAAGTATTATTTCAGAAGGAAAGACAACAAATGAAGCAATAGAAAAAGGATTGAAAGAGTTAAAACTTCCAAGAGATATGGTAGAAGTAAAAGTATTAGAAAATGAAGATAAAAGAAGCTTTTTTAGTATATTAGCACCAAGAATAGTTAAAGTTGAAATGACTGTAAAAGAAAATAAAACTGAAAAAAAAGTAAAAAAAGACATACATATGAGTGTTGAAGAACAAGAGAAAGCAACAGAAAATTTAGAAAAATTTTTAAAAGATTTTGTTAAAGAATTACCTGAAAATACAGAATATTCAATAGAAAAAACAGATAAAGCAATAAAAGTTAATATATTTAATAAAGATTTAGGATATCTAATTGGATATAGAGGAGAAACTTTATATGCATTACAAAATATATTATCAGCAATTGCTAGTAAAGGAATAAAAGGTAAAATAAGAATTATATTAGATATCGAAGGATATAAATCAAAAAGAGAAAAAACTTTAGAAGATTTAGCAGAGAAAGTGGCTAAAACAGTTATAAAAACAAGAAAACCTGTTAAACTAGAACCTATGCAAGCATATGAAAGAAAAATTATTCATAGTAAATTGCAAGAAAATACTAGAGTAGAAACAGTTAGTGTTGGTGAAGAACCACATAGAAGAATAGTAATTTCATTAAAAAATAAATAAAATTTGAGGTCAAAGGTCAAATTTACGAAGTTAAGTAAATTTTCCTTTTGGCTTCTTTTTTTAGAATTGGCCGCTGTAAATAGTTGATAATTATGATTTCTTTGGTTTTTGACTACTTATTTCATTCAGAAAGAATTGGTAAGGCTTTCTCATGAGCCTCT
>CAUWFY010000187.1:0-2265 GCA_963558115.1 uncultured Clostridia bacterium | reverse complement strand
ATTCACATGGACAAAATACTGCTGGAAAACTACTACTTGCTCTTACTGCTTTTCCTATTGAAATATCTGTAATATATTTATCTTTCTTTTTTGATGTTGGTATATTATTTGTAAAAATATATTCTTTGGATTCTCCTATATCAACTGTTGGAATTACTATTGGCATTTTTGTTATCTCTCCAATATTTTTTATTCCTTTTCTATTTGCTAATTCATCAAAGGCTTTTTCTATACTATTTCCTGTTTTTAATCCTAATAATGGTATTTTTTTGTTTTTCATAAAGTTTCCTAGCCCTGATAATATTGGTCCTGCATTTATTTGTGATATTTCACTTGCATATCTTTTAAATAAAATATAAATATAATATGGTGAATATCCTAAAGCATACAAACTAGCAATAAGAGAGCCTGAACTTGTTCCTCCTATTGCATCTATTTTTATATTATTTTCTTCTAATGCTTTTAATACTCCTGCATGAGCAATTCCTCTTATTCCTCCACCAGATAAGGCTAATCCTAACTTCAAGTTTTCTAACCTCCTCTAAATTATAGACTATTATTTTAAATATACACATAAATATTTAATTATATTCAAAACTAGATAAAAAGTTAAAAATTAAAATTTAAAATTAAAATTATTACTTTATAATATTTTTATAGAGTAGCTTAAAATAGTTGATAATTATGATTTTTTTGGATTTTGACGTTCGCATGAAATGAAGATTAGAATTGGTTAGGCTTTCGAATGAGGAATGCTCACGGTACTTGAAGTATGAAAGGGTCTGAGTGAGAGAGGCTCATTAGAAAACCTTACCAATTCTTTCTGAATGAAATAAGTAGTCAAAATCCAAAAAAATCATAATTATCAACTATTTTAAGCGGCTAATTTTAAAAAAACTTATTTAATAACAACTAATTTAATATCGCTTTCTATAAAATATTAAAAGAAAAAGTTATTCCTTATATTACAAAATATATCCAATAGTCTAGACAATCTCTTTTTTAAATTGTCTATTCTAATAGATACATTTTATTGCACTTTAGAATAACTTTTTCTTTTTTATAAATTATTTAGTATAATAAAATTCTCCAAACCCAAACTCTACTTTATAATATTCTCCAATAAAACTTGGTTCTAATTGTGTATTTATTATATATTGTGGCTCTAAGATTACTTTTCCTTCTGAATTAACAACTCCCCATTTTCCATCTAATTTTATTCCCGCAAATCCATATTCATTTAAATCTGTTGCCTTTTCATATTGGTAATCTAATAATATATTTCCATTTGAATCTACAAATCCCCATTTACCATTATTGGAAGTTGCAAATATTTTATTACCTTTTAATGCCTCTTTACTTGAAATTTCTTTCCCTGATAGACTGAAATATTTTGTTACTTTATCATTATATATTTTTATATATTCTTTTTCTACCACTATATTAGCATTTGGTAAATCGCATAATTTATTTATATTTTTATCATATATTTGTGTTGTTTTATCTTTAGCTAGTGTTGTTGTTATAAAATCTGTATTTTGTAATTTTTCTATTGAATCATATTTTATATCTATTTTTATTTCATTATTACTATTTATAACTCCTAGTTTTCCCTCTAATGAAACTATAAAATTATCATCTGATAAATATTCAATATATGAGTAATTTTGCTTTGTTATTGGATTATCATTTTTATCTATTATACTATATACTGTTCCATTTGTATTATCTATTTTTATTTTAAAGTTTTCATTTGATGTTTCTAATATTGCTATATTACTATCAACTTGTATTTCTGTTCCTTCTTTGGTATATACATTTTCTTTTTCATTTTCATTAGTTGCATATATATACATTCCTATACTGTCAATCTGTTTATATTCTACTGGTATTATAATTTTACCATCTAAATTTGCAATTCCGAATTTTTTAGTTTTTTGTAATATTAATGTTTCATCTGTTTGATTATATGTTATTGATTGATATTCATTTCCTATTACTTGTTCTTTGTTTTTAAATAAACCATATTGTCCATTTTTTGCTGCAATTAAATATATGTCATTTTCTTTTACATCTGTTATTCTTTGTATTTCGTTATATTCTAACTCTAATAACATTTTTCCATTAATATCTATATATCCATACCTATATCCCTCTTCTGTTTTATTCCCTACAATGTATCCTGCATTTTTGTATCCATTTTCATCATTTGAATATCCGTCAACATTTATTTGGTCATATTGTGGTTTTATAAGCTCTTTTCCT
>CAUWFY010000186.1:0-2350 GCA_963558115.1 uncultured Clostridia bacterium | reverse complement strand
CAATTAATAAAAATATTGAGCAATGGTCTAATACTTGAAAGACTTTTTTTGAGAAACATTTTGGGCTTAGTCCATGGTATATACTTGACATAGTGTATAATAAAATCATTGTAAATCCATAAATTGAACCACTTACTACTCCATAAACATTTTTATTTTTTGCGGCAAATACAATACATAATACTGTTGCAACAATTCCTAATACTGCTCCAACTATATGTGATGTCATATTAAAAATCTCTTCTCCTTTTGTATATTTAGGTAAAATTCTATCTTTTAATTTAATTCTTTCCATTTTAGTAATCCTTTCATATTTTATATTGAATTTATCCCCTTTTTTATTACTTAACTTTTTTCATTTCTTACAAGTAAAATGATATTTAAAAATATCATCAATAGTTCTACTTATACACCTTCTATACTTTCCTCATTATTCATTTTGCTTTGATAAATTTCTAATTCAGCTAAAAAATTATCAAAGTATTTTTTTACGCAACTTGATATTTCTATGTACATTTTATTTTCTTCTGGAAATGTATGTATTGCGAAGTGACTTTCTGCTAGTAACCATAAGCCGTGTATATCCTTGAGTATCAAAGAAGTGTTCAACTTTATTTATTATTGTAAATCCACTATCTGATAACATTTTTTCAAATTTTTTTATTGCTGTTTTTTCTTCTTCATATTTTAGCCATGTATTATAATTATACATTACTGCTTTCATTTTCTGTCCTTCTTTCATATTAATTATAATTAATTTATACTTATATTTGATTTCTATATTTTCTTTCTTATAGCCATTCTTCAATTAATTATGAGTAATTTATTCTTATATATTTTTAATATTATTGTATATTATATATTTTTTTGAATACTTTATTTCTATTTTATATTGCTTTATTTTGTTTACTACAAATTATTATCTATTTCACCAATTTTGAACTTCTTCATTATAATATTTAATCAATGTTGGCTTGAACATATTGTTTTCTTCTACTTGATTTAAATCAATTATTTCATCTTTGCCAAAGTTAAACATTGTTTTAATATTTTCTTCTGTTAGATATTTTGTTTCTACTGATAAATTTTTTCTAATATTATTACCATTAAATGCTAAATTAAATCCCCATTCTCCAAATGATGGTACTTGTAAATGATATGGTAATACATTTTCAAATTGAGTTTTTATTGTCTTATTTATACACCAAAAAGATTTTTTCGCATAGTATGGACTTGTTGATTGACAAACCATAACTCCATTTGGTGTCAAATTTGCTCTTATATAGTTATAAAATACATTTGTATATAATTTATTTAATGCTTCGTTGTTTGGGTCTGGAAAATCTATAATTATTACATCAAATTTTTCTTCGTTTTCTTGAACAAATAAATAAGCATCTTCATTTATTACTTCTACTTTTTCATTTGTTAATGAGTTTTCATTTAATTTTTTAATTTGTTCATTTGTACTACATAATTTTGTCATTTCAGCATCTATATCGACCAAAACAATTTTTTCTACATCATTATACTTTAAAACTTCTCTTGTAGCTAATCCATCTCCTCCACCTAGTATTAGAACCTTTTGATGTGAATTTGCATATGACATTGGAATATGCACAAGTGCTTCATGATATCTATATTCATCACTTGTGCTGAATTGTAAATTCCCATCTAAAAATAGTCTAATGTCGTCTTTATGTTTAGTCATTACTATTTTTTGATATGGTGTTTGCTCTGATAATATTACATCATCTCTATAAAGTCCACTTTCTATACTATTTGTTATATTAGCTCCTGTAAATAAAAAACATATAATTATTAATAAACATACTATTGATAAGATTTTTACTATTCTGTATTTTTTTATACATGGCTTGTATTTTAATATTATTAGTAAAGCTACTGCTATATTGATGCTTCCTACTAAAAATGTTGTAGTGATAAAGCCTAGTTTTGGAAATAATATTAATGGAAACACAATTGAACCTATTAGTCCCCCAATATAATCAAAAGTAAATATATTGGCTAAATTTTTTCTAACATTACTTTCATTATCTTCTATTATTCTCGTTAATATAGGAATCTCTAATCCTACAAAAATTCCTATTGATATGATTAATAAATACATTATTAAGTCATATATATTTGTATGTATATTTGATAAAAATAATATTAAGCTTGAAAAACCTCCTAATATTCCAACACTCATTTCTATAAATATAAATTTATTAAATAAATCCTTTTTTATGTATTTAGATAAATATGAACCAATTCCCATAGCACTCATATATAAACCTATTGTTATTGAAAATTGTGTTATGCTGTCTCCTTGTAAATATGAGCTTAT
>CAUWFY010000185.1:0-2378 GCA_963558115.1 uncultured Clostridia bacterium | reverse complement strand
ATGGGAACAACAACAGAATTTTATTGTAAAGGAAATAATACAGTAATGTTTATGAATTCAACTTTAGAAACAGGAGAAAAAAGAACTTTCGTGACATATACTAAAGGAGAAAAAAATAATTCATATATAGATACAGGAATAGAAAAAGTTGCATTATTAGATAGTGAAGGAGAAACTTTAAAAATAAATATTATAGGAATAAAATCATATTATAATAACTTATGGGATTTATTTCGAGTTGCAGTATCTTCATCAATAAAGAATGGAGAACACAATGGAAAGCAATGTTATATTTTAAGTATTGGTAAACCAGACGAAGCTTATGTAGAATATAGAGAAAAAGAAACAGGATTAATGTTAAAATCAATACAAGGAGCAATAGTTGATAAAAATGGAAATGAAACAGATATGATAGTTGAATATTATTATGAATTTGATAATGTAGATGATAGTATTTTTATAGAGCCAGATATTAGCCAATATAGAATTCAAGAAAATAATTAGAATAATATAAATTAGGAGCAGGTATATGATATCTGTTCCTAATTTGATATACAAATTGTAATCAAGTAAACTAAATTTGACTATACAATAAGACAAGTAAAGGAGTACAGAAGTATGAAAATAAATGATAAAGAATTAGAAAGAATTTTTCTTGAAATTAAGCAAAATAAAACAGATGGAATTGAAAATTTATACAACAAATATAAAAAAGTAGTCTATAGTATTGAAAAAATAGAAATGTTTGCTTTTGGGAAAACAGTTGCAGAAGCTTTATGTAGTTATGCTGGGGAAAATAATGATAATAATAAAGATATAGTAATTATCCAAGATAAAAAAATTAAAAATGAAAATCTACTAAATGATTTTATAGAAAAATCAAACAATGAAGAAACAGCAACTTTACAAATAAATAACAGTTCAAATAACAATACAGAAATAATTAAATTAGAATATGTACCTGGAGAGAATGCTATAAATAATAGTGCATCAGAAAACACTAATAGTATATCAGAAAATGTAACTGTAATTTCTAAGGCGCCTAATAAAGAATGGACAGCAGAAGATTATCAAAAATATTATGGATATTATAAGATGACTAAAAATGATAAAGAAGAAAAATTTGATAATTTAAGATGGAAAATAAAGAAAAAAACTACTGAAAATACAGTACAAGTTATATTTTATGAATATCTTTTAGAATTAACAGAAATACCAGTAATATGTGAATATACTTTAGACAATTCTTTATATGAAAAAAAATACGATTTAACATATATGCAAAGGAAAGATATGGGAGTAAAACAAATAGCCAAAATAAATCAATTTGATAATACGGATTTTGAAGTATATACTTTGGGAGGAGATGTAACAATTACAATAGAACAAGATATGGTATATTCATTAGAAGATGCTTTAAATCAAAAAATAATAACTGTTAACAGTATTTTAGAACAAGCAAAATTAGATGAAGAATATGGAATTTGTGAAACAGCTTTTTACAAAGATGGTGGAAGCACTGAATATAGATATAAAGATTATACGATATTGAAATTTAATACTCTAGATGGAAATAAGGATTTAATAATAGGAATGTCTGATTCTATCATAAATAATGAGAGTTTAAAAAATAATTATAGCGTTACAAAAAAATGTAATTTACATTAACAAAATGACAGATTCTAATACAAATAAATTAGATACATAACTAAAAAAGAACAGATAACAAGTTGAATTTATCTGTTCTTTATTATATAATTTCAATAAAGAGAAATATATAGAAGGAGGAAAATATGGGAGTTGTAGGAAATATATTGTGGTTTATATTTGGAGGATTTTTTAGTGGTATATCTTGGGCTTTATCAGGAGTATTATGGTGCATTACAATAATTGGAATACCATATGGCAAACAATGTTTTAAATTTGCAGCATTAGCATTTGCTCCATTTGGAAAAGATATAGAATATGGTGGAGGAGTACCATCGCTATTTGCTAATATAATTTGGATTATTTTCTTTGGTATTCCCATGGCTATTGAAAATTTTCTTTTTGGTTGTTTATGGTGTATAACTATAATTGGAATTCCATTTGGAATGCAATTTTTCAAAATTGCAAAATTGTCGTTAGCACCTTTTGGAGCTAAAGTAATATAAATATTATTTTACTAATTGTTACTTTTCTTGCTCAACAATTAACACAAGCAGAACTATTAGAAAAATTAAAGATAAAAGACAAAGAGACCTTGAAATGAGAAACAGGGAAAGATAAAAAATTACTTTATATAAAAATATAGAGTAATTTTTTTATTTATGATATAATGCTATAAAATAGTAATTGCACTAAACTGCTGTCGCAGTGGTCATTTAAGTTAGTATAAC
>CAUWFY010000184.1:0-2384 GCA_963558115.1 uncultured Clostridia bacterium | reverse complement strand
TATATCTTTATATTTCTCTACAAATTTATCTCTGTTATCCTTACTCACAAATATTAATGTTCTATATTTTTCATATATTTTTTTATCAATAGCCATTTTCAATTTAGCCTTAAACCCTTTACCATAAACTTTTGAAATATCATTATGTATCCATGCTATCTTTCTAGTGTTTTTGTTTTTTACACTAAATAATCTAGTAATAGGACCTTCTAAAAAAGCTATTTCTATGTCATAATCTCCTTTGATATATTTCTTATAGTAATATTTCTTAAAAAATAATATCTTTAAGGCTGTTATTTTTTTCTTTAAATTGCTTAATTCATTAAACTGAAAATCAAATATTGTCTTTAATTTGACATTACTATTTAGTTTCTTTTCAAATTCTCCTTTAGCATATATAGTAAGTATTGTAATATCATAATTTTCACTTAGCTTATTTGCTAAGTCTACTAAAACTTTTTCAGCTCCACCCAGTGTGAGACTTGTTATACCAAATATTATTTTTTTCATATTTCTTCCTTCTTTACATTTTCTACTTTATTTAATAATAATAAACAAATAACAATAATCATACTATCAGTTGACATATTGAAAAATACATATCCAGAAAATACTGATAATGCAAATGCTAGTCCTAAACCTAATAAGTACATAATATATTGTTCGTCAATGCTTTTATATCTTTTTATAGCCCAATAAAAAGCATATATAAATATTGCTAAAAATGGAACAAAGTATAAAAATAGTCCTATTATGCCAAAGTTAAATAAAAATGCAGGAATATCCATTTCTAATACTAATTCTCTAAATTGATTCATATAACCATTTCCAAATAAAATTAACAATGGATTTGCTTGATTTTTTACTAATATAGCATTATATAATAATTGTTGCATTCTTTGGTCATTGTTACTAATTTGTAATTTATTTGCAATATCATATAATTCTAGAACTGACTTTTGTTGTACTTCATTCATATATTTATTATCTATTTGTTTATTATCTATTTTATCTTTAATTTCCATTAAGCTACCTGTTAGATGAGCTTCTTCATTGTTTGATCTATCTACAATATTTGTTTCTATATCCTTTAAGTGTTGTCTCCTAGTAAATGTATTTGAGCCTACTAAACTTATTACTAAAATTATTAATGCTATTGATGTTCCTCCAATAATTACAAGCTTTTTGTTTATTTTGTGTATATTAAAAATATTGCTTTTAACTAAAACAAAAATTCCTATAGTTAATATATAACCATATAAACCAACTCTTGTTCCTATTAATAATGTTAAAAATATGCCCATAAGCATCAATTCTGGAATTATTACTTTTCTATATTTTTTATTTTTGTTCATTAATAATATATACATAGATAAAATTAGTGTTGCACTAATACTATTTCCTGATTCAAACCATCCTTTTATCCCCATTCCTTCTATATATGTACTTGACATTGTATTAGTAACTATTGAAAGTATAATTGACAATAAATATATTTCCACAGATATAATTGTTGCTTTTTCTATTTTTTCAGTTAACTTTTCTTTAAATGTTTTTATAAATACATACAAAATTATAATCATAAAAGTATAATTAACTAAATACTGTAATTCATGTGATATATTACTATAACTACTTTCACTTCTGACTGTTGTAAACAAAATCAAATGTATTATTGCATATATTCCATAAACTGCTGATATACCAAACATTTTTAGCTTATATTTTTTATCAGCTTTTATGAAGTAATATAAAAAAGCAATCATTGGAATTATAGGTCTTATTATTGTAGAAGGTGATATTTTTGTATTAAATATATTTCTAAATATAAAACTAGCTATATCTAAAATTGGACATAGAATTATGAATATTGCTAATAAATTTTCAATGTTTAACTTTCTTTTTATCTTTTCCATATCTTCCCCATTTTTCTATTTTTTAAGCAAATTTTCTTTGTAACATTTTTCTAACAAAAGAAAATCTTCCTATTTTTTCATAAATTTTAATTGTTATATTATTAACACTTAACATATATTTATTTTTTAAATTTTTATTTCTTATATAACTATTTTTCTTCCAATTAGGAAAAGTTTCATTTAACTTATTCCAAGAATATTTTATAATTTCTTTCCTTTCATTTTTATCTTCTATCATTATCATTCTAAGAAATGAACTACATAATAAATATCTTGCATAATTATATTCTAATTCATTTTTATACTCTTCATATATTGAATTTTCTTTATAATAAGCTATTACATTATCCAAAATATCTATAATTTCTTTAGTTCTAGCATTTTGTGAATTTGAAATAGAATTATCTCTTTGCACATAATGAACAAATGATTTATTTACTATTTCTAATTTATTAATATATGGTATTA
>CAUWFY010000183.1:0-2388 GCA_963558115.1 uncultured Clostridia bacterium | reverse complement strand
TTGAAACAATTGGTTCATCATACAATACATCTAATACTTTTTTAGCATTTTCTGGTTTTACTGGTAAATCCATTATAACTTTATCCATTTTCATTGTAAGCTCAACTACATTTCTAAATTTTTCTTTTGCTTTTTTCGCAATTGCATCTAAAGTTAATTGTTTTCCATGATATTCAATCTTTGATTCATTACATTTTTCAATAGCCTTATATATCTCTCCTATTTGCTTATAATATTTTTTTAAAGTTTTAGCATCTTTTATTCCTACTCTTTTAGCGATAGTCTGTATTGCTAGTTTTTCACCATTATAATCAATTAATGATTCTTGCTTATCTTCTATTATTTTTTTACATATCTTTTCAGTATCATATATATTACCTGTACTCATATAATACTTATTTAATGTCTCTCTTGAAATTCCTATCCTTTTTGCTATAGCTAATATAGATAATTGTTCTCCATAAAATTCTATTTTTTCTCCCATCATTTTTCTCACTTCCAAACTTCTATACTTTTACATCTACTTCTATTTTACCATATTTTGAAAAAAGAATAAAGTATCAGTAGCTTTTGTTTTTCTACTGATACTTTATTAAGTTTTATCTCTAGACATTTCCTATTAAATTTAGTTGAAAAATCATTGACATTGCCAACATTAAATTATACTACTCCACACACCATATTCACTTCTATCGTTACCTTAATTTTATGATTTTCTGTTCTTTTAACCTTATTTTTACCTTTTCTTTCAAAACTAACAAAATCTTCAAATGCAGTAAATTCAACTATTGTATCGAATCTTTTAGAGATAGCACCGAGCAACACTCCACATGGCTCGTAAACGGAAACATATCCACAGGAATAATCTCTTTCACCTCATACACTTCCTCCAACTTCGCCAAATCGCGAACCAAAGTCGCTGGATTACAACTAATATATACCAATCTCTTTGATTTAATTTTCAAAATATTATTAACACTAGTATTATCCAAACCTCTTCTAGGAGGGTCAACCATAACAATATCAGGAATAATCTTTCTATCATAAATAATACTACTCAATGCTTTTTCTACATCTCCTGCAATAAACTCAACATTATCAACATTATTAATCTTGGCATTTTCTTTAGCAGCTTTTATAGCCTCTTCTACAATCTCAATCCCATAAACTTCTTTTGCATATTTTGACATAAATAATGATATTGTACCTATTCCACAATACAAATCAAAAACAACATCATCTTTTGTTATATTTGCCTTTTCAATTCCCAAATTGTACAATTTTTCTGCCTGTATAGGATTTACTTGATAAAATGAAAGTGGTGATATTTTGAAAATATATTCTCCTAATTTATCTTCTATATATCCTTTGCCAAATATTGTTCTATTTTCTAGTCCTAATATTACATTTGTATTTTTCATATTGCTATTTACAATAATTGATGTAATTTCTTTATATTTATTTGCTATCTCACTTGCAAATTCTTTTTCATTATCAAAACCTTGTCCATTTACCACCAATATACACATATATTGATTTGTTTTTATCCCTGTTTTTATTACAATATGTCTTAATAATCCCTTTCTTGTTTCTTCATTATAAATTGTATACTTATTTTCCTTCCATAAATCAAATATATATTTTGCTATTTCTTCAGATTTTTCATTTTGAATAAAGCATTTTTCTATTGGTATTATTTCATGACTTCTATTTGCAAAAACACCTATTTGTGGCTTGCCATTTTTATCAATTCCTACTGGATATTGTACTTTATTTCTATAATAGTATGGATTTTCCAT
This sequence comes from uncultured Clostridia bacterium, assembly GCA_963558115.1. Lineage (GTDB taxonomy): Bacteria > Bacillota > Clostridia > TANB77 > CAG-508 > CAG-269. The sequence goes on along the minus strand of CAUWFY010000183.1, from coordinate 589 downwards.
TCCTACCGTTTCTTTTACTTTTATTTTATTTTTTAATGTCTTATCAACCAAACTTTGAACTGCATTTTGTTTTTGTTTAAGAGTTTCTTGATATTTTATATGTCTTAAATTGCAACCTCCACATCTTTTATATGTTTTACAATCAGGTTCAATTCTATTTTCTGATTTTTTTAATATTTCTAATATTTTTCCAAAGGCATATGAAGATAATACTTTTACTATTAATATTTTTACTTTTTCACCTTTTATTGCTCCTGGTATAAATATGGTAAAATCATTTATTTTAGCTATACCTTCTCCTTCAAACCCATTATCAATTATTTCAACTATATATTCTTTGTTCTTTTCTACTATCATTTTATTTTTATATAACCAATTATAGAGCAACAGTTGCATATCTAATATTCTTCGCCTTTTAAATATTAAAGATATTACTGTTTTGCTCTCTCACAAAGATTTTGAATAACTCATTTATGTATTGTGAGTTTTACTGATTAAACCCTTTCTACTTTAATTATATTATAACTATTATAACTTCTTACTTTAAATTTGTAAATCAAAAAAGAGCATTTTTGTAAATTATGCCCTT
>CAUWFY010000182.1:0-2454 GCA_963558115.1 uncultured Clostridia bacterium | reverse complement strand
AAAGAATATGTCACTACTATATGTGACTTTTAATAAGCTAGGAAAGGAATGAGAGTTTAATGCAAATTATAGAAAATTCAAAAGTAAAAGAAAAAGTATATATTGAAAAACTTGATAATGGATTAACAGTAATGATAATACCAAAAAAAGGTGTTCAAAAGAAATATATGATTTGGGGAACAAACTATGGCTCAAATGATAATGAATTCATAGTTCCAGGAGAACAAGAAAAAACAACAGTACCAAATGGAGTAGCACATTTTCTAGAACATAAAATGTTTGAACAAGAAAATGGAACAAATAGTTTAGATGTTTTAACAGCTTTAGGAGTAGACGCAAATGCATACACAACAAATGACCATACAGCATATTTATTTGAATGTACAGATAATTTTTGTGAAGCAATGGACGAATTAATGGATTATGTTCAACATCCATATTTTACAGACGAAAATGTAGAAAAAGAAAAAGGAATAATTGGTCAAGAAATAATGATGTATGATGACTATCCTGAATGGAGAGTTTATCTAAATGCTATGGAAGCAATGTACCATAATAATCCTATAAAAATAGATATTGTTGGAACAATAGAAACAATCAGTAAAATAGATAAAGAAATATTATATAAATGTTATGAAACATTTTACAATCCATCAAACATGGCGATGGTAATTTGTGGAGATTTTGAGCCAGAGAAATTAATAGAAGAAGTAAAGAAAAGATTAATAGATAAAAAAAGCAATGGTAAAATAGAAAGAATTTTTCAAGAAGAATCAGAAGAAATTGTAAAAGAAAAAATCGAACAAAAATTAGAAGTTAGTCAAGCTTTATATACAATAGGAATAAAAGATAAAGTTGATAGTATAGAAAATTCTAACAAAACAGATATAGTAAAAAAACATATTGCAATAGAAATTTTACTAAATATAATAATGGGAAGAAGTTCAAAGTTATACAAAGAGTTATATAACGAAGGATTAATTTATTCAGGAGCAAGTTTAGACTATGAATTTTCAAAAACATATGCTCATATACTAATTGCTGGACAATCAACAGATCCAGAAAAATTATATGAAAAATTCAAATTAAGGGTAAAAGAGTTAAAGGAAAACGGAATAGATGAAAATGACTTCGAGAGAAACAAAAAAATGATATATGGTGGATATGTAAAAGAATATAATGATGTTACAGATATTGCAAGAATGTTTTTAGCAGACTACTTCAAAGGAATTAATAGTTTTGACTATATAGAAGAAATAAACAGTATAAATGTAGAATATTTAAACCAAGTGTTAAAAGATGTATTTAAAGAAAATAAAATGGTACTTTCAATAGTAAAAAGTTAAAAAATAATAGACAAAAAATGTGTAAAAAAAACGGTTATTATAAATTCAAAAAAATAATACCGCTTTTTTTTGTTTCTAGCTGTCGAAAAACAAGAAAAAATGTTATACGAAAGTTGACAAAAACCATTGAAAATACTTGACTAGAGGAGTTTTCTGTGTTAATTTATAAGTATACGGAAGATAAATTAATAAAAAGGAGAGATGAGTATGTTAAATGATGAAATTTGTAAATTAAGAAACAAATTAAATCGAAGTATAGAAGAGAAAAAAGACTATACTATCATTTATCAATTAAGTATAGAATTAGACGAATTAATTGCCAAATACTATGAAGATAAAGCTCATGATGATAAAGTATGTAGAAATAAAAGAAGTAATAAAAGTAATAAAATTGAATTAAGTGAAAAGACTTAAAGACACAAATTTATTTTATACAATAAATTTGTGTCTTTTGAGCTTTTTAAATAATAAATAAAAAGGTATAAAGGTTGTATCTATTATAAAAAATTTAGATTTAGTTGAAAATAAAGAAAAAATATTATATAATTATTAACCGAATAAAAGGAGAAAAAATATGCAAGTTAATAAAAATGTAATAGAAAATTTATATAATGATGCAGGTTATGAAAGAACAAAAAAAGCTCAAAAATATAGACAACAAAAAAGAGTGAATATCCAAAATTACGAATATGAAAATCCATTAAACTTTGAAATAAAAGCAAAAGTAAAAGGAAATGGAGAAATATACAACATATATGTACTAGTTAAAGATGGAGAAATAGAAGATGTAAGTTGTACATGTCCAGACTATTACAATCATTATGGAGTATGTAAGCATTCTTTAGCAACAGTATTAACATTTATAGATGAAGGAAACAATAGACCTTCTTTGAAAGATTACTTGCCAGCAGAAGATGATATATTTAAACAAGAAGAAACTAAAGGGCAAGAATTTGAAGTGTTTGAAGAAAAAATAAAAAAAGAATTGATAGAAAGTATGCTAATAGAAGAGGAAAAAATAGGAAATGAAAAGTTAGAACACGAGAACAAGATATCATATCAAAATGCAACTAATTCAATTTCAACTCAAAACGAATACAGGATCTTT
>CAUWFY010000181.1:0-2477 GCA_963558115.1 uncultured Clostridia bacterium | reverse complement strand
TTCCTTAATCTCTTTTTTAAATTTATATATAATTAATAATGAAAAAAAGCTATGAAAATTGACTTTTATTTTAAAATATTATATATTTTGATAAGTTAAGAGAATTTATAGTAGATAAGAAAAATTTTTATAAAATTTTGTATAAAGAATAGAATAATAAAAGTAAAGAAATTAAGACATAAGAAAATATATTGTTTATATTAAAACAATATAAGGTCTTAAATGAAAGGAAGAAAAATGAAAATAGGAGTAGACTTAGGCGGAAGCCATATTGCCATAGGTGCAGTAGATAATAATGGTAAAGTTATAGAAAAATTCGAAAAAAGAATAACAAAAACAGAGAAAAAGAATATAAAAAAGACAATAGAAGAATATATAATTGAAAAAACAAAAATGTTACAAGAAAAATACAAAATTACATCAATGGGAATAGCTATACCAGGAACTATGGAAAATGGAGTAATTTTAAAATCAGTAAACTTAGAACTTAAAAATTATCCATTATTAGACAAACTAAAAGAATGTATTGATATTCCAATCAAAATAAAAAATGATACTAAATGTGCAGCAATAGCAGAAAATGTATATGGAGCATTAAGAGAGTATAATAGTGGTATTTTTCTAACATTAGGAACAGGGATTGGTGGAGCAATAATTATAAATAATAAATTATTAGAAGTAGGAGAATTGCCAGGTTGTGAATTTGGACATATGATAATTCAAAAAAATGGTTTACAATGTAATTGTGGAAAAAAAGGATGTTTTGAAAAATATGCATCAATGAAAGCTTTTAAAGATAATTTAAGAAATGTATTAAATTTAGATGAAAAAACTAGTGGGAAAGATTTATTAGATATAATAAGAAAAAATCCTCAAGGAAGTGAAAATTTTAATAAAATAAATAAAGTTATTGAAGAATATATGGATAATTTAAGTATAGGAATTTCAAATTTAATTAATATATTTGAACCAGAAGCAGTAGTAATAGGAGGAAGTTTTGTATTTTATGAAGAAATATTTATGAATAGATTAAAAGAAAAAATATTAAAGGGCAATTTGTTATTTAATCAAAGAAAAGAAATAATAATACAAACAGCAATTCTTGGAAATGATGCTGGATTAATAGGGGCAACATTGCTAAATTAAAGTAAATACAATTAAAATAAATTTTAAAGATCTATTATTTTTGGTATAGTAATAAGTGTAAAGTATTTAAAAGGTAAGTAAAAGGTTAAAATAAATTGGAGATTTTAAAAGAAAAATTAAAAATAAAATTATAAAAGAAAGGAAAGTATAATATATCAAATTTGCTTGTTGTATAGGGAAAAATCCTATATAATAAATAAAATAACTAAAAGTAGTTATATTATACAAGGTAAAAATATGTTAGAAAATAAAGAGAAAAAGGCAACTAGACAAAGCTATGGAGAAGCTTTAGAAATGTTAGGAGAAAAAAATTCCAATATTGTAGTATTAGATGCAGATTTATCAGGTGCAACTAAAACTAATATATTTGCTAAAAAATTCCCAGAAAGATTTTTCAATATGGGAATAGCAGAAAGTAATATGATAGGAACAGCAGCAGGATTAGCAACTTGTGGAAAAATTGCATATGCTAGTACCTTTGCAGCATTTGCAGCAGGAAGAGCTTATGACCAAATTCGTGCAAGTGTATGTTATCCAAAGTTAAATGTGAAAATATGTGCAACACATAGTGGTGTAACAGTAGGAGAAGATGGAGCAACACATCAAATGATTGAAGATATTTCATTAATGAGAACTTTGCCTAATATGACAGTTATATCAACTTCTGATGATACAGAAACTAAATGGGCTGTTGAAGAAATATCTAAAATAGATGGTCCAGTATATTTGAGATTAGGAAGATTAGCAACACCAGTAATTTATGAAGAAAATCAACATTTTGAAATAGGAAAAGGAATTCAGATAGGTGAAGGGAAAGATGGAACGGTTTTTGCAACAGGTGTTACAGTTGTAGAGGCTATAAAAGCAAAAGAAGAACTAGAAAAAATAGGAATTAATATTAGAGTTGTAGATATTCATACAATAAAACCGATAGATAAAGAATTAATAATTAAATGTGCAAAAGAAACCCAAAAACTAATTTCAATAGAGGATCATAATATAATTGGAGGATTGGGTTCAGCTATATCTGAGGTATTGACAGATAGTTATCCTAAGAATTTAGTGAGAATGGGGATAAAAGATGAATTTGGAAAATCAGGTGATGCTATTGAGTTAATGAGATATTTTAAGATAACTTCAAAAGATATAGTTGAGGAGTTTTCTAATTAATACTAATTTTGATATGATTTGAAAGTTAGTATTAAATTATTATTTTATACTTTGTGTATTACAATTTATTTAATGATTAAAAGTTAATAGATAATGTCTTTTAAATTAGCCGCTAGAAATGGTTGATAATTATGATTTTTTTGTTTTTTTGACTACTTATT
>CAUWFY010000180.1:0-2479 GCA_963558115.1 uncultured Clostridia bacterium | reverse complement strand
AAACAATTGATGAGTACAAATAATATCTCTTTTTTCTTCTAAGTATTTTTTTAGAGTTATCCTTTTAGGTGGATTATCCTTTGATAATGGATAAAAACCTATTAATTTTTGCTTATATCTATTAACCTCTTCTAAATATGGAACAATAACTAAAAACTTTTCATCTGGATTTTGACTTTTTATATGTTTAATTTTGTTTATCATTCCTGTGGATTTCCCACTTCCCATTATTCCATCGATAACATTGATTTTTAAATTATTCATAATAGCACCTCTTTTTTTTACAAATTATACCATATATATAGGAAATTTTGTAGTTTTGTGATATTATTTCAAAAAAGGAGAAAAAATTTAATATGAAATGTAATGAAGAACAAATAAAAAGAACATTAATGGACTATATAAATACAGAGTATCATGACTATGCTATATTAATTGATGGACAATGGGGAAGTGGAAAGACATTTTTTATAAAAAATGTTGTGGTTCCAATGATTAAAGATAGAACAAGTAAAAAAACTCTTTATATATCAACATATGGAATAAAATCTACTAAAGACATAGATAAAAAAATTTACTTTGAAATTATAAATTCTAATATTCCTCAAAAAAAGAGTATTAATTTAATAAAGAAAGGTAGCAAAGTAGTTATATCTGGTGCAAAAATTTTAAAGGACTTTTTAAAATTACCTAGCACATCTTATGAAAATATTAATAGTTTTTTAAGTATGTTTCAGAAGTTGGAGAATTATGTAATTATTTTTGACGATATAGAAAGATGTCAAATTCCTATTAATGAATTATTAGGATATATTAATAATTATACTGAACATAGAAAAATAAAAGTTATTATTATTGCGAATGAAACAGAAATTATAAAAAATGATTTATCGAGTAATTTGGAATTTAAATATTTAATAGCAACTAATGAAAAAATAGAATATAAAGAAAAGAAGAGTATTTCACAAGAAATAGCTCAATACTATAATAAAATAGATGGTACTGGAAGCAACGATATAAAACATTTAAATAAAAAAGATTTAGATAAAAGGATAGAGGAGTTATTTGGAGAAGATAAAAAGTATAAACAAATAAGAGAAAAATTGATTGGGAATACAATATATTATATTCCAGATATAGAAAAAATTAGTCAACAATTAATTAACCAATATATAAAAGATAGAGATATTGCAGAAAGAATAACAAGTGAAAAAGAATTTATAGCTAATTTAATGGGAAGGTATAATCATCCTAACATTAGAACATTAAAAATAGTTTTAGAAAAATTTAATAGTATTTTATGGTGTATTAGAAATGAAAATATTCCAAAAGATGAAAAATATTACAGTACTTTAAATTTAATATTTGATAATATTTTATATTCGATGATAAAATATAAGAAAGGTGAACAGTTAAGTCAATGGGATGGAAAGTGTGAATATGCAAGTATAGTAGACGATTTTTATTATACTGTAAAAGTATTTCGTTTTGTTGATGATTTAATTTTATATTCTATATTAGATGAAGAGAAAATAAAAAAAGTAATACTAGATTATATAAATAAAGTAAATGTGCCATTAGACAAAAATGATGCTATAAAAAGACTGGATAAATATTGGGAACTTGAAGATAAAGAAGTTCAAGAATGTATAGAAGAATTAAAAGATAAAATATTACACAATAGATACCAAGTTGAACTATATCCAGAAATAATTATGAAATTAGTAAAAATTAAAAGAATGGGATTTGTAAATTTAAATATAAAAGAATATATAGATAACATAAAAAATAATATTGAAATCGGGGATAAAGAAATAGATTTTAGTGAATTTCATCTAATGGCATCTAATCAAGAAGAATTAAACGAATATAATAGCTATGTAAAAATTCTAAAAGAATTTACTATAAATAAAGAAGAGGAAAGAAAGCAAAACTCAATTAATGGACTTTTAGAATATAAAGACGGTTGGGGGTATTCTTTCTATGAATATTGTTCTATGAGAAAGACAGAAATTCTTTTATCAAAAGCATTCTTTTCATTAATAGATATATCATTATTATCAGATACTATTGAAAAATCTAAAACTGTTGATATTGCATATTTTAGAAGAAGTGTTTATAATATATATAATTTTGAGAATATTAAGGAACTGTATAAAGAAGATACACCTAATCTTATTAAATTTGAAAAAGAACTAAAAAAAAGAATAAGTAATGATAATATAACAAAAAAATATAATCAAAACTTATTATTAGAAGATATTGAAAATATTATAAAAAGATTAAATAGTTAAAAAAAATAGACAAAATTTTTAATTTATGATATTATAATATATATAAAATCTGATGCCCCTATTTATAAAAAAGGGCAAATATTTAATAAATAAAAAACTATAAATGGTTGATAGATAAGGCTTACAAAGTTTGGGCTGTAGCCAAGCGGTAAGGCACCAGACTTTGACTCTGGCATGCGCTAGTT
>CAUWFY010000179.1:0-2512 GCA_963558115.1 uncultured Clostridia bacterium | reverse complement strand
TTCTAAAATTTCAACTTCCTTTAAACTTTCATTATATCTATAATCTATATAATCCCTCAAATTAACTTTAGAAGAAATATCAGAATTTAACAATTTTTGTCTTTCTTCTATTGCGATTGACCATGGGAAAGTACCACTATTTAAACTATCTTCTCTAAAAAACCATGGGTATCCACCAAATATTTCATCAGCACATTCACCAGTTAAGGCAACTGTCATTTCACTTTTTACATTTTTACAAAATAATAATAAAGAAGAATCGATATCAGCCATACCAGGCATATCTCTTGCAATCATGGCATCTTCTAGACTTGAGGCTAATTCTGGTGTATCAATAACAATTTTATGATGTTTGGTATGAAGATTTTTAGTCATTAAATCTATATAATAATTATCTGAATTTGGTTGAAAATCGCTTTTTACGAAGTTTTTATCATTATCAACATAGTCAATAGAATATGTATCTAATGGAGGCAAACCTTCTTTTTTATAGTAATCAGCAGCAAATTTTGTTATTATACTTGAATCTAATCCACCAGATAGGAAGGTACAAATAGGTTTATCAGAAACAAGCTGACTAGTAATAGAATCATTTAAAAGATATTTTATTTTTTCACAAGTTTTTCCTAAACTATCAGTATGCTCCTTAGATTTTAAACTCCAATATTTAGTAAGGTGTAAGCCAGACTTATTAAATACACCAAAATGAGCAGGTTTTAGCTCAAAAATATTTTTAAAAACAGTTGTGCCAGAAGTATGACTAGGTCCTATACCAAATAACTCACTAATTCCTTGTGAGTCAATAATTTTTTCAACACCGGGAAATTTAAAAATAGCTTTAATTTCTGATGCAAATATAAAAGTATTATTTTGTATTGTATAAAAGAAAGGCTTTACACCAAAATGGTCACGAGCAATAAATAATTCTTCTTTTTTAGTATTAAAAATAGCAAAAGCAAAAATTCCATTTAAATAATTAACAACAGAATTTCCAAAATGAATATACGATTTTAATAAAATTTCTGTATCTGAATGAGTTTTTATTTCAAATCCATTTTCAATTAATATATTTTTTAATTCTTTAGTATTATATAATTGACCATTATAGCAAATTATATAATCCCCATATGAATAATGTTCAATCATAGGCTGTTTTCCACCTTCTGGGTCAATAACAATTAATCTTTTATGAGCAAGATGAACATAATCCGAATAATAGTATCCATCTTCATCAGGACCTCTTTTAGATAATTTTGAATTCATTTGTTGAATAACGGATTTAGAATGATGTATTTTATCAATAAAATTTGCATAACCAGTAAAACCACACATATATGTATTCCTCCTTGTAAATATAGTTATCAAAATTAAATAAATAATTTTAATTTGTTATCTTAAATTAAGGGGTAAGATATACCTAATTTAAGTTTATAATACTATGGTAAATAGTAATAATAAATATAGTATGATAATATTTTGAGTTTTGCTATTATAAAGTATTAAAATTTAGTGATAAGATATAATATTTTAGTTTTTCATTTATGATGAAATAAAAAGTATAAAAACCTAATTTAATAAGAAAAACATCAAAGTTACAAGAGTTATAACTTTATATTTGTTGTATATAGAAAAGACTAATAATTTAGTAAATTTTCTATAAAATGAATTTGAAAATATGACTTATTTGTGATAAAATAATATTCGAATATTAAAATAAATAATAAAAACTAATAGAAATATTTTTATAAGTATTTTTTTAATGCTAAAAAGATATAAAGTTGAAATAATATACTAATAATTATACTAAAATATAAATTGCAGAAACAATAAGAAAAGAGGAACAAAATGATAAAAATAAAAAATATATTTAAACATTTAAAATTAGTAACAAAACATAAATGGATAGTTTTTAAATTATGTTGCAAAGCAGGAATACCCTGGAGAGGAATATGTCATGATTTATCAAAATATTCTCCAACAGAATTTATAGAAAGTATCAAATATTATCAAGGAAATCGTTCACCTATAACAGCAGCAAAAGAAGAAAAAGGCTATTCTGAAGCTTGGTTACATCATAAGGGAAGGAACAAACATCATAGTGAATATTGGATGGATTTATCAGCTAAGGAAATAACTCCGATAATGCCGTATAAATATACAGTAGAGATGTTATGTGACAAATTGTCAGCAGGAATAGTATATCAAGGGGAAAAATGGAATAAAGAATATCCTATAAAATATTGGAATGAGCATGAAAAAGAAAAATTAATGTTAAATCAAAACATGAAAGATTTAATAACAGATTTTTTTCAACAAGTAAGTAAAAAAGGAATAAATGAAGTTGTTAACAAGAAAAAGTTAAAAGACTTATATAAAAAATATTGTAGCAAGAGTTGACAAAAGTAAAAAATACTTGTATAATTTTATAGTGATTAATAACGAAAAAATAAGAATAGATATATACATATATCTTAAAGCAAGGGGGGAATTCAAGATGGCACAACCAAAAAGA
>CAUWFY010000178.1:0-2535 GCA_963558115.1 uncultured Clostridia bacterium | reverse complement strand
CCTATTTCTAAATCATAGGTTGTTAATTTTATTTCATTATCATTTGTTTGTATAAGTATTCCTTCTAGTATAGGCATTGTAGTTTTAGATGCTACACCTTTTACTACGGAATTAATAGCTTTTATTATTTTGTCTTTATAACATACTATTTTCATTTCGCGTCCTCCTTATTAAATAATATAATATATTTAGTAGTAATAGTATTAGGTGCTGTGGAAACTGTGGAAAACTATGTTGAAACTTGAAATCCCTAATAAAATTACTGTTTATAATTTAGTGGAAAACTTTAGAAATAATCCACAGTTAATTTTTTGATTTGTGTATAACCTAAGATGTTCACAGTTTTTTAACAGCTTATTAACATGGGGGTGTGGATATCTAATGTAGCTGTTCCGTAAGTATATATTGATTTTATTTTTTCAAACATTTATTTTTACAAACACAAATTTCAAAAATTTTTAAATTTTAACTATTTTATTATTGTTTTCCATTTATGATTATGTTTTTCACACTATCCACAATTAGCTTTGTATTATTTTTTTCTTTTATTTCTTTTTCAATTTTTTTACAAGCATGCATTACTGTTGAGTGATCTCTGCCTCCAAAGTCTACTCCTATCTGAGGAAAAGACATGTTTGCAATCTCTCTACATAGATACATTGCAATTTGTCTTGGGAATGCAATGTCATTTGATCTTTTGTTTCCTGCTAGGTCATCTTTATTTATACTAAAATATTTTGCAACTGTTTCTTTTATAAAGTCACAAGATATTACTTTTTCACTTTCATATTTGAACTCATTTATTATGTTTTCAGCTAATTCAATAGTTATTGGGCTATGAATAAGTGAAGCTCTGGCTACGATTTTATTGAAAACACCTTCTAATTCTCTAATATTTGAATCAATTTTATTTGCAATGTTTGATAAAATTAAGTCTTCTATCAAAATATTTTCATCTTGAGCTTTTTTTCTAAGAATTGCTAATCTAGTTTCATAATCTGGACAAGATATATCAGCAAGTAACCCCCATTCGAATCTTGATTTTAGCCTATCTTCAAGGAATTGAATATCTCTTGGTGGCTTATCACTAGAGATTATAATTTGTTTTCCATCTTCGTATAAAGAGTTAAATGTGTGGAAAAATTCTTCTTGTACTCTTTCTTTTCCAGCAATAAATTGAATATCGTCAATTAGTAAAACATCAATATTTCTATATCTGTTTCTGAAAAATTCATTTTTGTTATCTTTTATTGCATTTATTAATTGATTTGTAAATTTTTCTGAAGTTACATACAAAATATTTTTTGATTTGTCATTTTCTAATATTCTATTTCCTATTGCATGCATTAAGTGAGTCTTTCCTAAACCTACTCCTCCATATAAAAATAATGGATTATAAGAATTTGCAGGGTCATTTCCTACAGCTAAGGCTGCTGCATGAGCAAATCTATTATTGTTTCCTACTACAAATGTCTCGAAAGTATATTTAGGATTTAGTGTTGATTTGTTTGATTCTATTTCAGTTGAAGAAGCTTTATTTATATCTTTTATTATTTCATTTGGTGTTTCCTCTAGAGAATCTTCTTTTGATAAATCAACAACTGAAAATGTCCAATCTTTGTTTGTTATGTATCTTAATGTGTTAAAAATTAAGCTTCTATACTTGTTTTCAATAAAATCTTTTTGAAATTCTGAAATAGTTGTAAAAACAATATTTTCTCCATCAATACTTCTGATGTCTAAAGGCATTATCCAAGTATCATAAGATATTTTTGTTACTTCAGGTTCTAATAGTTCTTTTATTTTGGCAAGTAATTCATTCTTATCAATGGCCATTAAATTATCATCCTTTCTTTATAGTTATCCACAAAGTTATCCACAATTGTTGATAAAGTTGTAATATTTTTGTAAAAATAATATTTTTTTTTGCGAACAAAAATTTAAGTGTTTTCTAGTAAAATTCATATTTTTTTATACTTTGATATAATAACAAACTTTTATAAAATAAGTCAAGATAATTGTGGAAAAAATTTTAAAACTGTGGAAAGTTAAAAAAAAATTGTGGATAAGTCGTCATTTATTACAATAATATTACAAAAAAATCAAAAAATCTACTAAAAATTTGTTCTTTTTTTAAAAAATGTGAAACTTTTATAAAAAAATTGGTCAAGTCTTGTTTTTTCAGGCTTTTTAGAAAAATAAAATTTATTTTTAGTTATTGTTTTATTAGTGAAAATCAAGTGAAAAAAGAAATTTAGAAGCTTTTCTAGCTTTAATTTCCGTAAATTTTTATAAAAAAAATAAAATTGCTTGACAATTATCAAGAATTTAATGTATAATCTATATTGCTTAGTTGTAGCAAATATTTTCCAAGAGGAATTTATATAAATAAAAAAACAGTAGGAGGTGCTAAAGTGAAAAGAACATTTCAACCTAAAAATAGACAAGAAAAAAGAGAACATGGTTTTATGAAAAGAATGAAAACAAGAGCTGGAAGAAACATATTAAAAGCAAGAAGAGCTAAAGGAAGAAAAA
>CAUWFY010000177.1:0-2537 GCA_963558115.1 uncultured Clostridia bacterium | reverse complement strand
TTATATTATATCATAAAAGGTATTTTCTAGTTTACACAAAATTTCTTACAGTCCCGCTAAGTAATTTCATAAAAGGTAAAATCGATTTACACAAAAATATTTACATACTCGTTCTAGGTCACATCAAAGTGCTAAGGAGCCAACACCGGACGAAACGAACCGTTGCCATAAGCAACGCCACCGTTGTAGAAGAAACAGAAAGTACCTGCTGCTGTGTCACTGTAACCGCCCCCACGAATGAAGAACGGACCGCCTCCGTAAGGGAAGATGGCGTACGCATCAAACCATGAACCTGTTCCATTAGAGTGTGATATTGATGTCTCGTATACTGCATCTCCTTTATTCTTCTTTCCTGCTGTTTTATAATCTTCTGCTTGGTTATTTACTGAACTATATACTGTTTTATATTTTGTGCTTGTTGCTCGTTCACTTTCTGTTGCTCCATATAAATCCCCTGATGTTGTTCCTCCATATGTTCCTAAATTTGGATTTCCATTATTTACATATGATGCTGGTCTTTCCCATGCTCCTCCATTTAAGTCATATACTCCTGTTGCATTATGTGTTGTTGATTGTGTCTTATTTGTTGTGTATATTTGTTCTGCTATATTTGTTCCTCCTGTATAGTATGAAGAATTTTTATTTTGCTCTACTTTTTGCTTATTTGTTCCATACTTACTATGTGCTAAATATACTGTTGCTCCCCATTCACTATTTTTTGCCATATGACTATTTAAATTTACACTTTCTCCATATGTTGCATTTTTTCCTGCTTTATATTGGTCATTTACTGTCATACTTCTTAAGCTTTGTACTCCTGGTTTTACACTTACTTTACTTGCATCTCCATTACTATATGTTCCTGTTGCTTCAAATTTTCCTACCCATATTCCTGCTAGTTCTCCAAATCCTCCTCCTGCTTCTGCATTTGCTGTAAATGCTGGATGTACTAAATATTTTGTTTTTCCTGCTTCTGGGTCTTCTACATTTGTTGTTATTTCTTCTGTCTCCCCATTTAAGCTTTTATTATTTGTATCTATAAATATTACTTCTATTTTTCCTGCTACTTTATCATGATACCCTTCTGTTATTTTATATGCATATCTTGGTATCCACACCCACATACTTCCGTCTGCTGTCATTGCATTTGCCCATTTACTTCCTGTATTGGCATCTGTTCCTACATATTTTATTGCTTTCATATTTCCTTTTAATATTGGTGCATTTACATTTACTTTTCCTTTATTGTTTTCTAAATCATTATAACTAAACCATGTTGTATCTAACTTACTTACTGCCTCCCATGATGCTGCTATATTTTCTGGTTGTGTTATTGGTCCAGTTTCTGCACTTTCTATATTTCCACCTTGGTCTACTATATACTCATTTTTACTATCTTCGTATTTTACTCTTAGATATCCATTTACTTTTTCTACTGCTATATTTTTTGCTCCATCTGATTTTAATTGTCCGTCCAATTCTAAGGCTGTTATCTCATCTGTTACATTTTCTGCTTGTCTTTTCATTTTTAGACTTTGTATTGCTAATGATATTTGTTCTTTTTCAGCTCCTTCTGTATTTTTTTCTTTTGCTTCGTTTGCTTGTGTTAATATTCCATTATCTCCTGTTAACATTGCTATACTTACTCCAGCTAATATTAATAACACTATGATTGTAATTACCAATGCTATTAATGTGATTCCGTTTTTTATCTTTTAGTACATTTTTTATCATAAAAAAATTCCTCCTTTGTTTCTATATTTTATGATACATATTTAATTCCTATTCTTCCATGATATTTTACCCACTTTAAATCGTTTCTATTCCACGTTCATACCTAATATTTCATATCTTTATTCCTATTATAAATAGACAAGCTTTTATTGAAAATAATGAATATTTCTGCACTTTTTTTATATACTATATTATGAGGTGATTTTTTTGACAAATATTAATTGTTCACTTAATTGTATTTATCAAAAAGATGGAAAATGTAATTATAATTTAGTTATTCCTTCTAACATTTCTTCACATTCTGATTGTGCATATTTTATAGAAAGTAACAATAAATAACTCATATTTTAATTTTTAACTTATCTTATAATTTTTTCTTTATTTTTTACAACTGTTTTTCTATTGACAAACTCCCCTTTAAGTTATATATTTTTTGTATATTAAAATATATGAGGAGGAAAATTTATGACTAAGAAAAAATTTGCTATTGTACCAATTATAGTATTACTATTATTGTCACTTTTATTACCAGTAGTTAATGCTGATAATGAAACTAATACAAATGTAAATGCAATATCTACTACTGGTAATAATACTCAAAATACTACAACAACTCCACAAGATAGTAATGCTAATAATTCAAATGCTAATCTAGAAAACCAAATGAAAAAAGGAGATGTATATATTGCTCAAAATGATGTAACTCTTGATTACATTGTAGATGGTAATGTATTTATTCTTGGTAACAATGTTACTATTAATTCTCAAATAGGTGGAGATGTTTTTGTTTGTGCAAAAAATGT
>CAUWFY010000176.1:0-2548 GCA_963558115.1 uncultured Clostridia bacterium | reverse complement strand
GGAAAATTCTATTTTGAAGAAAGTAGCTTTAAGTTAATCGAAAATGATACTTTTACTACATTAAAAGAATTTACAGAAAAAAGTTTTGATATGATATTTGCTGATCCACCTTATTTTCTATCTAATGATGGTATAACGTGTAGTGGTGGAAAAATGGTAAGTGTAAATAAAGGAAAATGGGATAATTATTTAAATATAAAAGATAAATATAAATTTAACAGAAACTGGATTCATGAGTGTTATAGAGTTTTAAAAGATGAAGGAACAATTTGGATTAGTGGAACATTACATAATATATACTCAATTGGAATGGCATTAGAAGAAGAGGGATTTAAAATAATAAATAACATTACTTGGCAAAAAACTAATCCACCACCCAATTTAGCTTGTAAAACTTTTACACATTCAACAGAAACAATTTTATGGGCAAGAAAAGACTTACCTAAAATAAAATATAAATTTAACTATGATTTAATGAAAAAACTAAATGGAAATAAACAGATGAAAGATGTTTGGACAACTTCACTCACAAAACCATCAGAGAAAAAACAAGGAAAGCATCCAACACAAAAGCCATTAGAAATTTTAGAAAGAATAATTTTAGCATCTACAAATGAAAATGATTTAATTTTAGATCCGTTTTGTGGTAGTAGTACAACTGGAATTGCTGCAAATAAATTAAATAGAAGATACATAGGAATTGATAATTCAAAAGAATATTTGGATTTATCTATAAGAAGATATAAAGAAATAAAGGAGTAGATGAATATGAAAAGAGATTTTGCGGAATGGTTACTAACTTTTACAGATAGCATAGCTAATTATAAGTATTATATAGATTTTGAAACAATATATAAAAATGCAGAGATATATAAAATAGAATTAAATATGATGAATTCTCTAATAGGAAGTGAAAAAATAGAGAAAGACTTTGAAGATTTAGTGCAAAAATACCCAGAAGTTTTAAAATGTATTCCAACATTATTAGCAGTTAGACAGACGGAGATAATCGTTTTAGATGATGAGGGAAAAAAATTTGAATATAATTTTAAAAATATGAATTATAATGTTGAACAGTATATTGTATTTATGAGAGAAACAGGTTTGTTTGATTTATTAGAAAAACATTTAATAAATAATTTATATGACTATGTGTTAGGTGTTGAATGTGGGTTAAATTCAAATGCCAGAAAAAATCGTGGCGGACACTTAATGGAGAATTTAGTAGAAAAATTTATTCAAAAGGCAGGTTTTGAAAAAGATAAAACATACTTTAAAGAAATGTATTTACAAGACATTGAAAGAATATGGAAACTAGATATGTCTTTTATTAGCAATAAAAATCAATCGACAAAAAGATTTGATTTTGTTATAAAAACAGATAGATGTATTTATGGTATTGAAACAAATTTCTATGCATCAGGTGGTTCAAAATTAAATGAAACAGCTAGAAGTTATAAAATGATTGCAGAGGAAGCAAAAAGAATAGTAGGATTTGAGTTTGTCTGGTTTACAGATGGAATGGGATGGATTTCAGCAAGAAATAATTTGCGAGAGACATTTGATAATATGGAACATATATACAATATTGCTGATATGAAAAATGGGATTATGAAAGAAATATTTAAATAAAAAATGTAAAAAATATATAAAATTCATATAAAATGTTATAAAATATATAATAATTAAAAATTATACGAAAGAAGAGTAGAATAATTTTTCTACTTTTTTTGTATATAGGTGGAAGTTATGGAAGAAACAATAGAGTTTTATGGATTTAGAGGAAATATTATTTTTCCGGATCAAGTGACATTATTTAGTATGGGATTTGAGAATAAATCAAAAGATAAAAATCAAGTATTTAAAAAATTCTTTGAAGATTTAAAGGAAAATGATAGAGTAGATTCAGAATACCAGAAGAGAAGATATTATTTGATTTTTATTAATCAATATGATTCTATTATGCACTGTCAATTAGCCAGAGAAAGAATTTCTGATAAATATGAAATATAATAATTACTGTTGACTTTTTAAAAGTTATAGATATACCTTTAGCAAAAAACGTATTGAATCTAGATTTAGGAATAATAAAAATTATATCTTTAAAAGAATATATTTTTAACTTTATCATTTCTACGAGTGCATGTCTGTCTTTCTATTCCTTATACGACTTGATACAAGCAACATTTAAAATTTTGAGAAAGAGTTTTGAAAAGTAGAGAAATGGCATCAAAAAACCAAGTTAGTAAACTTTTAAGCTAAAAATAATCTTCAAAATTTGTTAATAAAATTTCAAAAATAGTGCTGACAAATAGTTAAATATACGTTATATCATGAGTGATAATCGATTATTAAATTATTTAAATCGGAGGTGGTATAACAAAGCAGATTTACAAATAAAAGATATTTAGTAAGTTGGATTTTAAATTATATGAAACTCTTTTTATATTAGAAACCGTTTATAAAAAATATCATAAGTAATCAAATAGTTTGTTAATAATATTATTACAAGAAGAAGTAAGGAATTTAATATTTTTATTAATTTTCT
>CAUWFY010000175.1:0-2569 GCA_963558115.1 uncultured Clostridia bacterium | reverse complement strand
CAAGTTTATTATATATGTTGAAGTCATAAATAGCTTATATCCGTATGTTTTCTCAATATTTATTCATAAAAACAAATAAAGTTACAAAAATGTAATAAAAATTTAATATAAAATATGAAATAAAGCAAACTTTATATCCGTATACATTAAAGATTTTGCAATTTATTGCCAGTCTTTAGTTGTTGATTTTAAAATAAATATATCTTACAATATATTATATATAAATTACGTTTTAAAGAAAGGATTATATAGGATGATAAGAAAAATAAAAGACAATAAATTTTTTAATGAAAAAGGTTCAGTAACATTGTTTATTTTAATAGCAATTATATTTTTTCTAATAGTATCACTAAATGTGTATTCTAGTAATAAAAATAAGTTAATTGCGCAAACAGAAGAAATAAAAGCAATTGAAGAAAATTATAATAAAGAATTAGAGAATATTGATGAAATATATGACAATTTGACGAAAGCTGATTTAAAAACAGTTTTTATTAAACAGTCTTCTATTAATAGTCCTAATAAAGTAGAATATAATTTATCTGACTGGACAAATGAAAATCTAATAGCTAAAGTAATAATAAAATCTGAAAGTAATCCAGATGCACAGTTACAAGTTAAAGTAACTAGCAAGAAGACAGGCAATACTATCACATATAATAAAAGTCAAGTCGATAACAATGAAGTAATAATTACTGAAAATAGTACAGTTGTTGTTACATTTGGAGATAAAGAGCAAAGATTTGAATTAACAAAATTTGATAAAGAAATTCCTGTACTATATTATGATTCTTTCTATGTTAAAAATCATGGAAAATATGTTTCTGGAACATGGACTAATAAAGAAACTTATACAACAATTTCTGTACAAGAAGAAATATCAGGGATTCCAGAAATGTATTATTCTACTGATAAACAGAATTGGGTAAAACTTGATTTTAAGCAAAGCAATGGCATTTATCAAGAAGCAAATAAATATTGTGGAAAAGAAACGTGGGTTTTAAAAGATGGTAGAATTGAAGATATATATTTTAGAGCTAAAGATAGAGCTGGAAATTATTCAAATATTTCAAATGTATATCAAATAAGATATGATACAACAACTCCAACAAAACCAATAATAGAAAATGAGTATAATGATATATGGACAAATAAAGATGTTGAAGTTATTGCTAAATCTAGCGATTCATTATCAAAAATTAAAGAAATAGAATATAGCTATAATGAAATAGATTGGAAAACTGACTGGAAAGGAACTTTACAAAGCAATGGAAATGAAGCTTCTATATCTAGCAAATGGGATACTAGTTTTAATGGAAATATATATATTCGAGCAATAGATAATGCTGAAAATATAAGTGAAACTTCATATACCTCTATAAAACAAGATGTAATAGCACCAACAGTAAATGTAACCCCAAATGGAAATACTTATTATGTTCCAGAAGGTGGAAAAACAACAATAAGGGTAAAATTGGATGCAGTAGATAATGAAAGTGGATTACATACATTAGAATATGCTTGGTCTACATCTAATACAGTAGAACCATCAAAATGGGAAACATTTGAGAATGGAAAAGAAATAACAAAAATTAATGCTACAAGTGGAACGTACTATTTATGGACTAATGTAATTGATAATGTAGGTAATAGAGCAAGTAAAATAAAACTAAGTAATCCTTTCATAGTAAGTTCAAACCAAGCAGATGCTTTTAAAATAACAATAGATACTAATCCAAATGTATGGACTAAAGATAGTGTAAATGCAACAATTACATATGGTTATGGATTAACTCAAGGTAAAAAAGCAGGAATGGGAGCAAGTATATCAGAAGCTCAAAAAGTAGCAAATGAAAATACAGCAAATCAATTAACAGTTATAAATAATAATTACTATATTTATGCTGAAGCTATGGATAGTTCTGGAAATAAAGTTAATGCAACAAAACAAGTTACTAATATTGACAAAATTGCACCAACAAAGCCAGAAATTACAAATTCTAGTCAAGGAAATTTAACTAATAAAAATGTTGAAGTAACAGTAACTTCTCAAGATACACAATCTGGAATAGATTATTATGAATGGTTTGAAAATAATGCATGGACAACAAGAGCTTTAACAACAACAAATGGAGTAGGAAAAATAACATTTACAACAGATAGAAAAAATCACACAATAAAATTTAGAGCAGTAGATAAAGTTGGAAACATTTCAGAAGAGTCAACAACTATAATTAATTTAGATAAAACAGCTCCAGTATTATCACCTATAACTAATTCAAGTAATGGAAATTGGACAAATCAAAAGGTGGACTTAAGTTGGACAATAACTGAAAATGGTTCAGAAATACAAAAAGTACAATATAGTTATGATGGTAATCAATGGAATGAAGATTTACCAAAAAATGAATGGTATGGTTTATCAAGAAATAATGAAAGAAATGATATTATATATATAAGAGCGATAGATGCTGCTGGTAATATATCTAATGTATCTAATACAAATATGAAAATTGATAAAACACTTCCAACAGTAGAATTAGAGAAAAATGGAGGAACATATAACATT
>CAUWFY010000174.1:0-2640 GCA_963558115.1 uncultured Clostridia bacterium | reverse complement strand
GAGAATGCAAAATATCAGTATGGCTATGTCAAATTGCTAAAAATCTTTGGTATGACAAATGTAGAAGAGATAAAAGATTAGTACATATAGAAGAAAGTGAACTCTTCAATTTGCAAGCATTAAATAATATAGAAGAAGAAATTATATCAAAAGAAGAAAAAATGTTATTGAAAGATAAAATACAAAAATTAGATAAAAAAACAAGAGAAGTAATTTATTTAAGGATAGTAGGAGAGTTAAGTTTTAAAGAAATAGGAGTTATTATGAACAAGACAGAAAATTGGGCTAGAGTAACTTTTTATCGAGGAAAAAATAAAATGAAGGGGGTTGATTAATATGGATAATAACAAAGATAAAAAAGAATGTAAAATTGTTCAAGATTTATTGCCAAGCTATATAGATAATTTAACAACAAAAGAAACAAAAGATTATATAGATGAACATTTAGAAAAATGTCAAGAATGTAAAAAAATGTTAGAAGAAATGAAAAAAGATTTAAATTTAAACATACCTAAAAAAGACAATAGAGAAGTAAAATATATAAAAAAATTTAATAGAAAGATAAATATATTAAAACTAATAATATTATTAGCTATAGTAGTATTTATAATAATTACAGCAAGAAAAGTTATTATAATTTCAAGCTTATCAAAAAAAGCAGAAGATATTATTAATACAGAAAACTATCATACTATAACATATTCGTACCGTTTAGAAGATTATTCAAAAACAGAAGTATTTTCATTAGGAAATAAGAAAAAAATTATAATGACACAAGTAAAAGGAAATAAAGTAAATAAAATAACAATGTTTGCTAAGAAATGTGAAACTACTAATAAAGAAAATGACAAATATATAGCAAATATTTATAGAGAATTTAAAGACGAAAAAGATGGGGAATTTGGAAAAATTGTAAACTTAAATCAAGAAATTGAAATATTTGTTAATCCTCAAAATGTAACTAAAACAGAAAACTATTTACAATTGATTATATATTCAATGCTTTCATCTATAAAAAATACTACATTTAACGGACAAGAATGTTACTATATTTCAAATTTTAAAAATGTGGATAGTAAATTAGATGAAGGAGCATATATCAATAAATCAACAGGACTTCCTATAAGTTCTATTGCATATGAATATAAAAATCCAGATGGCACACGAGGAAGAGTACCAACTTCAGATTATGTATATGAATTTAATGTAGTAAAAGAAGAAGAATTTGTAGAGCCGAATAAAGATGAATATAAAATAATTAATCAATAGTAAAAGAGGAAGGTTTTTACAAATATTTAAAAAAGTATAAGAAATATTTTAAATAAGTAAAAATATAGTAAAAAGTAAATAATATATTAATAAATGTAAAAGTAGAATAATAATTATAATAAATATTAAAAAAATAATATTAGTAATTAATGATTTAGAAATAAAGGTAATATAAATATAGATTAATCTTTAATTTATTACCTTTATTTTTATGTCTAATAGCATAAATTAAAAGATAAAACTATAAATAACTAAAATAATAAGAAATCTAAAAATTACTTAATAAATTATTCAGTTAATATTAAGAAAAAATAAATAGTATAAAACAATGTCATATGGTAAAATAAGAAAAAACAAAAGAATGAAAAGTATTAAAAAAATTTAGCCTATCATATATATTCTAAATTAATATAGGCAGAGAAAGAGAGGAGTAGTAACTATGCAGACAATACTTGAATGTAAAAATTTATGCAAGGTTTTTGGCAAAAAGAAAATCTTAAAAGATGTTTCTCTAAAAATAGAAGAAGGAGATATTTTAGGATTTATAGGACCAAATGGAGCAGGAAAGACAACAACTATAAAGTTGATTCTAGGACTACAAAATATAACAAAAGGAACAGTATCCATAAATGGATATGACATACAAAAAAATTTTACTAAAGCAATTGAAAAAGTAGGTGCAATAGTAGAAAATCCTGATATGTATATGTATTTATCAGGATATGATAATTTAAAATTAGTAGCAAATCTATATAAAGGAATTACAAGCGAAAGAATAGATAAAGTAGTAAAATTAGTAAAACTAGAAAATAGGATAAACGACAAAGTATCAAAATACTCTTTAGGAATGAGACAAAGATTAGGCATAGCACAGGCAATTTTGCATAATCCTAAGTTATTAATTTTAGATGAGCCAACCAATGGATTAGATCCTGAAGGAATAAAAGAAATGAGAGAACTTTTAGTTAAATTATCCCAAGAAGAAAAAATGGCTATCTTAATTTCAAGTCATAATTTAGCTGAATTAGATAACTTTTGTAATAAAGTATGTATAATAAAAAATGGAGAAGTAATAGAAACAAGTGAAATCTCAAAAATAAAAAATAATGTAAGAAAAAATTTTAGAATATTTGAAACAAATAATAGTGAAATGACAAAAAAATTAATAGATAATGTAGGGTTAGATTACGAAAAAATAGATGATAAAAAAATAAAGATAGATATCAATAAAGATGAAGTGCCTGATTTCATAAAAAGTTTAGTTGAAAATAATATAAAAATATATGAAGTTAAAGAAGAAGAAAAAACTTTAGAAGAAGCATTTTTTGAAAAGACAGGGGGGAATATCATTGAGTAATTTAATAAAAAATG
>CAUWFY010000173.1:0-2663 GCA_963558115.1 uncultured Clostridia bacterium | reverse complement strand
ACCAACAGTTAGAGGTTCTGTAATGAACCCAGTAGATCACCCTCATGGTGGTGGTGAAGGTAGAGCACCAATTGGACACGCTGGACCACTTACTCCTTGGGGTAAACCAGCTCTTGGATATAAAACAAGAAATAAAAAGAAATTATCAAATAAATTTATCGTTAAGAGAAGAAAATAGAATTTTATGGATTAAATTAGTTTATATAATCATAAATTATAATCCTAGAAAAGGAGGAAACTTAAATGTCAAGATCAAGCAAAAAAATACCATTTGTAGCACCTGAATTATTAAAAAGAGTAGAAGCTATGAATGAAACAGGAGCTAAAGAAGTTTTAAAGACATGGTCAAGAGCTTCAACAATATATCCACAAATGGTTGGTCATACAATAGCTGTACATGATGGAAGAAAACATGTTCCAATCTATATTACAGAAGAAATGATTGGTCATAAATTAGGTGAATTTGCTCCTACAAGAACATATAAAGGTCATGCAGGAGAAAAGACAACTAAAGTTAAAAAATAAAAAATAGAATTGGTATAATATACTATTAATAAAGGTCTACAAGATACTAATAGGGAGAAGAAAAGCTTCTCCTATAGGTATGACCTAGAAAAAGGAGGAGAATGAAGTGCAAGAGCAAGAAACAGTAGTAGTAAACGAAGCTAGAGCAACTCTTAAATATACAAGAATATCAGCTAGAAAAGTTAAAATAGTTGCAGACTTAATAAGAGGAAAAAATGTTGATGAAGCTTTAGCAATCGTGAAATTTACACCAAAAGCATCATCAGAAATTATAGAAAAATTATTAAAATCAGCAATTGCAAATGCTGAAAATAATCATAATATGAAACATGAAAACTTATATGTTGCTGAAATCTATGCAAATCAAGGTCCAACACTTAAAAGAATAAGACCTGCAGCAAAAGGTTCAGCTGTAAGAATAAGAAAAAGAACAAGTCATATAACAATAGTAGTAAAAGAAAAATAGAAGATAGGAGGTTTTAAAAGACCATGGGACAAAAAGTACATCCAACAGGTGTTAGAGTTGGTATAATAAAAGATTGGAACTCTAAATGGTATGCAGATTCTAAAAACTTTGCAGATTATTTAGTAGAAGACCAAAAAATCCGTAAATTTTTAAAGAAAAAATTATACGCAGCTGGAATTTCTAAAATAGAAATTGAAAGAACAGCAAAATTAGTAAAAATAAACTTATATACAGCAAAACCAGGAATTGTAATTGGAAAAGGTGGAGCTGGAGCTGAAAGCTTAAAAGCTGAAGTAGCAAAATTAATAGGAAAAGATGTTAACTTAAACATCGTAGAAGTTAAAAACATTGATACAGATGCACAATTAGTTGCAGAAAATATTGCTGGACAATTAGAAAGAAGAATTTCATTCAGAAGAGCTATGAAACAATGTATGCAAAAATCACTTAAAGCAGGAGCTTTAGGAATTAAAACATCAGTATCTGGAAGATTAGGTGGAGCTGATATGGCTAGAACAGAATTCTACAAAGAAGGAAATATACCACTACAAACTTTAAGAGCTGATATTGATTATGGATTTGCAGAAGCAGATACAACATATGGAAAAATCGGTGTAAAAGTTTGGATATATAAAGGAGAAGTTCTTCCAGAAAAACCAGTGGAAGGAGGAGACCAATAATGCCATTAATGCCAAAAAGAACAAAACATAGAAAAATGCAAAAAGGTAGAATGAGAGGAAAAGCAACAAGAGGAAACAGAGTAACAGACGGACAATACGGAATACAAGCTGTAACAGGAGCTTTAGTTACAGGAAATCAAATAGAAGCAGCCAGAATTGCTATGACTCGTTATATTAAAAGAGGTGGTAAAGTTTGGATTAAAATATTCCCAGACAAACCATTAACAGCAAAACCAATCGGTACTCGTATGGGTAAAGGTAAAGGTGCTCCAGAACGTTGGGTAGCAGTAGTAAAACCAGGAAGAGTAATGTTTGAAATATCTGGTGTAACAGAAGAAGTTGCTAAAGAAGCCCTACGTTTAGCTATGCAAAAACTACCTAATAAAACTAAATTCGTAGTAAGAGAAACTGAAAAGGTAGGTGAAAATGATGAAGATAAATAAAATAAGAGAAATGTCTTCACCAGATTTAGAAAAAGAATTAGGTGAACTAAAAACAGAATTATTCAAATTAAAATTTAGTTTAGCTACAAACGGATTAGATAATCCAATGAAAATAAAAGAAGTTAAAAAAGATATAGCTAAAATAAATACTGTATTAACAGAAAGAAAAATAGCAGAAACAAAAAAGGCATAATCATAAATCAGAAAGTTTTATAAAAATAAATAAGTTAATTAATGAAATATTGATAATAAATTAGTTTATTATCTTGAAATTCGATAATTAATTTATAAAAATGCTTTCCTAATTGATTAAGAAAGGAGAAATCTAAATGGAAGAAAGAAATCTTCGTAAAGTTATGGTAGGAACTGTTAAATCAAATAAAATGGATAAAACAGTTGTAGTAGCAGTAGAAACAAGTGTTAGACATAACACATATGGAAAAACAGTAAAAAGAACATATACTTTAAAAGCTCATGACGAAGAAAATGTTTGTCAAATTGGAGATAAAGTAAAAGTAATGGAAACTAGACCACTTTCTAAAGATAAAA
>CAUWFY010000172.1:0-2676 GCA_963558115.1 uncultured Clostridia bacterium | reverse complement strand
AAAGAAGATGGTCAAAAGCAAGAACACATTCAAAAAGATCAACATGGAAAAAAGAGCAACCAACATTTACAAGTTGCCCACATTGCCACGAACCAGTAATGCCACATAGAGTTTGTAAAAACTGTGGATATTACGATGGAAAAGAAATAGTAGCTAAAAAAGAAAATGAAAGTGCATAATGATGAATGGAAAGTAGTACTTGAAAAAAGTGCTATTTTTTGTTAAGTGGAAAGAAAATATGGAAAAGCCTCTTTTCTTGCTATAAAAATATAATTTATGGAGATGGTTAAATGCCCAAAATAACATTTTTTAATTTAAATATTGAAAAAAGAGAAAAAATAAAAAAAGCTATTATAAATGAATTTAGTAAACATACAATTGCTAAAGCATCTATAAGTAATATTGTTGAAGAAGCGCAAATACCAAGAGGGAGTTTTTATCAATATTTTGAAGATAAAGAAGATGCTTTAAAATATATAATTGATGAATCGATAAAAATTGAAAAAGAAGAAATAAAAAATTCATTAAAAAGAAATAATGGTGACATCTTTGCTACTTCAATAGACATATTTAAATATGTTTCTAAAAAAAGTTATAAGGATACAGATATGATGTTATGTCATAATATTATACAAAAGCTAAAAGAAGAAAATGTGAATATTTTTGATGGAATCAATTCTAAAAGTATGTGTCAAGCAAATAGAGAAAATGGAAATATCATAAATACAGATATGTTAAATTTAAATAATGAAGAAGATTTAAAATATATAATGAAAATTCTAACAGTAGTAATCAGAGCTTCAATAATTGATGTAATAACAAAGAAAAAAAGTGAAGAAAAAGCAAAAGAAGAATTAGAGAAACAAATAGAAATATTAAAATACGGAATGACAAAATAAGATACAAAAAATGCAAAATTTTTAAAAATTCTATACAATTTTAAAATTTTATGATATTATATGAAATAATTACAAAAGAAAGAGAGGTAAGATACAATGTTTGAAAAATTTTTAAAAAGAACAAATTGGACTGATATAGTAATATCTATTATCTTTGCAGTTTTAGGAATTTTATTTATTGCAAAACCTTCAGTAATGGTATCAGCTATATCTACATTATTAGGAGGAATATTATTTATAATAGGAATTTTAAAGTTAATAGATTATTTCACATCAAAAGATAAAGAAGATTACCTATTAACAATGGCTCTAATATCAGTAATATTAGGAGTAATAGTATTATTTTGTTCTGATGTTATTAGTGGAATATTTAGAATTATCTTAGGAATATGGATAATTGTTTGTGGAATTAGAAATTTCCAAACAGCACTAGTATGGAAAGAAATAAAATCAGGGCTTTGGACAGTAACATTAGTATGTTCTTTACTTATGATAATAGCAGGAATTGTAGTATTAGTAAGCAATACATTAGCATTCCAAATTGTAGGAATAATAATATTAACATATGCAATACTAGATATAATTTCAAGGGCAATATTTATTAAAAAAATAAATAATTATTTAGATGACTAATTGGATATAAAAATTGATTTTTACTATATAATAACAAAAATGAGATTTATTAGAATATAAATATATATTTCTAAAATATCTCATTTTTTATTGTAAAAGCAATAATATTATTGACAATAAACAAATTTATTAATAAAATTTATATGTATTAAGAAAAAAGGAGAATTTTAGATGCCAAATATATTTGATTATATAAAATGGAGGGGAGACTTAGACTTCAAAGATGTTGAATTTAATGAAATAGACAATTTAATTTTATCAAGAATCGCATATTTTCCATTTGACAATTATTTAAAATATGGAGAAAAAGTAACTTTAAGAGAAGTGTATAAATTAATTAAAATTAGTAATAATAAGGATAATTATTTACAAAAAGAAGATATAGATTTTTTGCCATTATTAGCTAGTAGTAAAAGATTTGGAAAAATAAAACTATCAGATTATGTAAATAAAATAGATGAAAAAGAAGAAAAACAATTTTCAGCAATAACAATAACATTACCTAATGAATATGTATATGTGGCTTTTAGAGGTACTGATAATACAATTGTTGGATGGAAAGAAGACTTCAATATGAGTTTTCAAGAGTTAGTGCCTTCACAAATAGATGCAGTAAAATATTTAGAAAATGTAGCTAAAAAGTCTAGAAAAAAATTAATAGTTGGGGGACATTCTAAAGGAGGCAATTTAGCAATATATTCTGCTATGTGCTGTAATGAAAAAATTAGGGAAAGAATAGTTGATATATATAATAATGATGGACCAGGTTTTCAGGAAAATATAATAAAATCTAAAGAATATAAAGAAATAATAGAAAAGGTACATACATTTATGCCCCAGAGTTCAATAATAGGAAGATTATTAAATAACAAAGGAAAATGCAAAATATTAAAGAGTACACAAACAGGAATAATGCAACATGATTTATATACTTGGCAATTATTAGGAACAAAATTTATAGAAGATAAGTTCACGAATTCAAGTAATTTTGTAGACAATACTATAACACAATGGCTAAAAGAAGTTGATGCAGAGCAAAGAGGAAAATTTATTGATACTTTATTTGAAATACTTAGTAGAACAAATGCTAAAACAATTCCAGAGATGGGAGAAAATTGGTTTATAAGTGCTAAAACAATATTAA
>CAUWFY010000171.1:0-2699 GCA_963558115.1 uncultured Clostridia bacterium | reverse complement strand
CCACTTTTCATTTTTTCCATGTTGTCTCTATAACGCTTATTCCAATTTTTATCCATTATTGTTTCATCTTGTGATAAAACACCAAATACTTTATCTGCTGATTCTTTGTTTATAATATTTCTTACTCCTACTTCTTCTGCCTTTGCGGTTGGCACCATTACTTTTACCTCACCTGGCATTTTTAGTATATAATAAGATTGTTTTTGACCTAGAATGTCCTTTTCTTCAATTGCATCGATTGTTCCCGCTCCATGCATTGGATAAACTATTTTGTCTCCTACATTAAACATGTAAGTCAACTCCTTTCAGCATTTTTATTTATTTGGCAGAAAAAATATAATAAAGTTATGTAAATAGTATTAAATAACTTTATTGGATTTTTTAACCATCTTTATTATACTACAAAAAACGGTAAAAGTCAAAGTCTTTACCGTCCATTTTATGTGTATTTATTGTGCAATCCCTTTATGCTCTAAGGATTAAAATTTTTTATATTTTTTTATTACATATTTTTGTTTGTTGAACCAAATCCTCCAGTTCTTTCTCCTTCTGCATTATCATTATCTGCAACTAAATATTTTTGGAATACTGCTTGTCCTATTGCTTCTCCTTTTTTTATTGTTATATCTTCATCTTTAATGTTATAAAATGCAAACATAATATGTCCATCATTATCTTGATTTCCATAATAATCTTTATCTACAACTCCTACACTATTAGCAAGAATCAATCCTTTTTTCTTTGGATTAGAACTACGATTATATAACATTAATACTTCATCATCTTGCATATATGCTTTTAGCCCTGTTTTTACTAAGGTTGGATTCATTCCCTTCTTAAAACTTGGTATAATTACTTCTTCAGCTACTTCTATATCATAACCTGCCGAAAATTTAGTTTTTCTAACAGGTAAATTAATTCCCTTATCTTCAAATCCTTTCGCTACTTCAAAACCTCTTATTTTTTCCATTTTTATTCCTCCTTATTTTTTATAATCGTATTTTTTCATATTTTAAATTCTTTGTCAAGTCTAAAATATTTTGTTTATGAATAAATATAGAATAGTTTAAAGATGAATTTTAAAATTTATTTTATTTTCATAATGTTTATTATAAAATAAAAAGCTATCCTGTTATAAAATATATTTTTAGGATAGCTTTTTATTTAATTTAGATTTATTATTTTTGTGCATATGGTAATAAAGCGATATGTCTAGCTCTTTTTACTGCTAATGTTATATCTCTTTGATGTTTAGCACATGCTCCAGTTGTTCTTCTTGGTAAGATTTTTCCTTTATCATTAATGAATTTTTTTAATTGTTCTGGATTTTTATAATCTAACTCAAAGTTTTTATCACTACACAATAAACAAACTTTTTTTCTTTGTTTTCTGAATCTTGGATTGTAATCCTCATCATAATTTTTATTATTTCTTTTATTTTGTTTTTTATCTGCCATTTTATTTTTCCCCCCTCGGCTTAGAATGGTAGGTCATCACTAGAAGACATTTCAAAATCTGCTCCCATACTTCCTGGTGCAGTATTACCAAAAGTATTTTCAAAAGAGTTTGTTCCTAAATCTCCTTCTCTTTTACTATCTGCAAAATATGCTTCTTCAGCAACAACTTCTGTTACATAGTGTTTTTGACCTTGGTCATCATCCCATGTTCTTGTTTGAATTCTTCCAATAACACCTACTTGTTGACCTTTCTTAAAGTATTTGCTACAAAATTCTCCTAATTTACTCCAAGCAACAATATTTATAAAATCTGCTTGTCTTTCTTCACCTTGTCTTACAAATCTTCTATTAACTGCTAAACTAAATGAAGATACTAATGTATTATTAGTTTGTGTATATCTTGTTTCTGGATCTCTTGTTAATCTTCCCATTAAAATTACTTTATTCATCTGTTATCACCTTTCTTACTTTAAATAAAGGCCCCTTCTTTATTTAATTGATTTTTATTAGTCTTCTTTTCTTACTACTATAAATTTTATTATAGTATCTGTTATTCTATAAACTCTTTCAAGCTCAGCTATTGATTCTGGCTTTGCTTCAAAGTTGAATAACATATATGTAGCTTCTGTGAATTTTTTAATTTCATATGCTAATTTTTTCTTTCCCATATTTTCAACAGATTCTACTTTTCCATTTTCATTAATTAATCCTGTAAATTTTTCTTCTAAAGCTTTTAATCCAGCCTCATCTACATTTGGATTAACAATGATAATACTTTCATATTTATTCATTATTTTTCACCTCCCTATGGATTTATAACTTGTTTTTTATAACAAGTAGAGATTAAAGATAGTATTTCTATCTTTAGAACATAACTATTTTACCATATTTTAGTTTTATTTGCAAGTATTTTTGCTTATTATTTATTATATGAAGGTCACTTTTACTTATTGTATACAGAAAAAGACTATATAATGGCAAGATAAAAGATGTTTACTATACAATAAAAAAAATGAAATGTCCCAATATTAAAAACATTTCATTTTACTATTTATTTATTTTATGCTCTTGATTCCACAATTAATTTTATACCAGTTCTGTCTTCTCCTTCAACTTCTACTTCTGCAAAAGCTGGTATACATACTAAGTCCACTCCTGATGGTGCTACAAATCCTCTTGCTATTGCAACTGCCTTTACAGCTTGATTTAGTGCTCCTGCTCCGATTGCTTGCATTTCTGCTT
>CAUWFY010000170.1:0-2701 GCA_963558115.1 uncultured Clostridia bacterium | reverse complement strand
TGTTGATTTATAGGCACATTTATATTATTATATATTAAAGGTTGTTATTTGTGGCAATGGTTTAACTTTAACATAAGATGTATTTAAATCCACGATACTTTCATAATCCTGCAAATATAAAATTGTTTAACTTTAACATAAGATGTATTTAAATATTTTTCCGTCCCTCTTGTAATTGTTAAGTATTCTCGTTTAACTTTAACATAAGATGTATTTAAATCCTACTGGATATTTTAATTTTCCCATTCCTATCCATGTTTAACTTTAACATAAGATGTATTTAAATAGAACAATGTAATTGTGATTTTCGTATACAAGTTTTTGTTTAACTTTAACATAAGATGTATTTAAATACTTCATTTGATGGCAAAATCCATAAAGAAGTTTTTGGTTTAACTTTAACATAAGATGTATTTAAATAATGGTATTAATACATATCCAACATCATCTTCGTGTTTAACTTTAACATAAGATGTATTTAAATAAATAAAAACACCTACATTTCTGTAAGTGTTTTATTGTTTAACTTTAACATAAGATGTATTTAAATACTTCATTTGATGGCAGAATCCATAAAGAAGTTTTTGGTTTAACTTTAACATAAGATGTATTTAAATGTTGGAAAATTACCATTAAAATTGCTTAAGCATGAGTTTAACTTTAACATAAGATGTATTTAAATTTTAAAATGTTATCTATTTGTTTACCAGGATTTCGTTTAACTTTAACATAAGATGTATTTAAATATCAGAAGCTGAAAATATTAAGAATTTATATAATGTTTAACTTTAACATAAGATGTATTTAAATGAAATAATGAATTAATATATAGACAACTTCAGAAAGTTTAACTTTAACATAAGATGTATTTAAATTTGTTGTTGTTACTTTGTGAACCTCCAATTGCAATAGTTAACTTTAACATAAGATGTATTTAAATCTTGTTAGAATATGGACATGCTACTAGAAATGGTGGGTTTAACTTTAACATAAGATGTATTTAAATATTATTAAATTTGCTTCTAAATTAGTTTCCGTTAAAGTTTAACTTTAACATAAGATGTATTTAAATTACGATATCAGTCCTTATTCAAAAATTTTTCTTTTTGTTTAACTTTAACATAAGATGTATTTAAATAACACATTATAGTATATTAACCACAAAAAAGCAACAGGTTTAACTTTAACATAAGATGTATTTAAATTTAAAAGCGTCTCTAGTTTGATTGTATACATCTATTTGTTTAACTTTAACATAAGATGTATTTAAATATCCAGTACCAAAGTCTGGACAGAAGAAGACAAAGTTTAACTTTAACATAAGATGTATTTAAATTGCCAATTAATAAGTTTCATATTAGCATATCTTAGACGTTTAACTTTAACATAAGATGTATTTAAATTATGCTGTAGTTATTATTATTTTTTCTTTATCCCTTGTTTAACTTTAACATGAAATGTATTCAAATAAGTAAATAGCTAATGATTAGAGTTATGGAATAACATTAAAAAAATGTGGAAAAGGTATTTAAAAATCTAGGAATAAGTGATAAACTGACAAAAGATATATTGAGAAAACAAATAGCTAATTATGCTACTAGCGATTATGGAGAAACAATAGGAGAAGCTTTTGCAGATTATTATGCAATGGCAATATTTCAAAATCATTAAGTAAAGAAATAATAAAGGTTATGAAGGGAATGATATAAATGGTATTTAATCCTAGATGGCTAATATGGCTATCTGACGATGAAGATGAGTATGGAAATAGAAGAAAACTAAAACCAGATGCACCGAAAGACATAAGAAAAGAATATGAACAATTATTGAAGGAAGAACAAGACAGTATGAAGAAGAATAAGCTAAGGAGAACAATTTTTTAATTAATTTATAAAAACATAAAAAGAAAAACAAAAGTAGAATTTTTGCAAATAGAATAAAAGAAAAGTTTATGAAGGAATGATATAAAATGATACCTATAGTACATCCTTGGACAGAATGGCAAGAAACAGATGCAAAATCAGATGATTTATTTGAATGGAAATGGAAAGATAATACACCAAAAGAAATAATAAAACAGTATGAAGAATGGAATCAATATTACAATAAAAAATGCAAATATAATGAAGATTAGAGAAATATAAGAAAAATTAAAAATAAAAAGGAATTAAACATGGAAATAGAAAAAATAAAAAGATTAAAAACAAAACAAATAGGAAAGAAAATAGAATATTTTGAAAAAATAGACTCAACACACAAATATGCTAAGAAAATAGCCTTTGAAAATGAAGAAAATGGAAAAATAATAATAGCAGATATGCAAACAGCTGGAATAGGAACAAAAGGAAGAAGATGGTATTCAGGAAAAGAAAAAAATATAGCAATGAGCATAATTTTAAAGCCTAAAACAACAATTAAACAACTTGAAGGCTTAACAATAAAAATTGCAAATTGTATGAAAAAGTCAATATATGAATTATATGGCTTCAAATTACAGATAAAAGAGCCAAATGATTTAATATTAAATAATAAAAAAATATGTGGAATTTTAACAGAAATAAACACAATAGGAGAAAAAATAAATTATTTAATTATAAGTATAGGGTTTAATGTAAATGAAGAAAATTTTTCAACAGAAATAAAATATATTGCAACTTCCTTGAAAAATGAATATAAAAGAAATTTTAGTAGGGAAGAAATA
>CAUWFY010000169.1:0-2710 GCA_963558115.1 uncultured Clostridia bacterium | reverse complement strand
CTTCTAGTGGAGTTTTTTTTGAAACTTACATCGTTTAATTTCTTATTCATTTGTATGACTAAATATTATACACCATAAAATCGCCCTCCAATTACTTTTCCAGTATATAGGTCTACATATCCATCAACCCAATCTAAATTTTCATTATTCCTATTGCAAATAAATACATATGCTTTTCTTGTAAAAGTAGCTTGTATTCCTTCTATTTTTCCTTGATAATAATTGCAATATAAATATGTATTAGGTATTACATCTTTTATTTGTGTTTCTTGTACATAATATGTTCCATATTCATCTATATTATATTCCTTCTTAAATTCTTCCCAAACACTCTTGGCTTCCTCTTCAGAAATTGGTGATAATCCATCTGTTGGAGAACAATCAAAAACACTTTCTGCTAGTTGTCTTGACTCACTACTTATATTTTCTTTTTTGGTTTGTATATTAGATATTTTACCTGTATTTTCTTGTATTCTTTCCGAAAGAACAGTATCATTTTTTTCCAAATTTTCTATTTTCTTCTTCAATATTTTAACTTCATTGAATAAATATGTAAATATAATAAAAAGTAAAACAAAAATTATTATATTTACATATATCTTTCCTTTTTTATTCATTATCTTCTCCTTACAAATTACTATTCATCTTACAAACAACTAAATTGTTATTTATTTTCTTTTTTTAAAAACTCTTTTACTTCTTTGTTTTTTGTAATTATATAATCATTTTCTTTAACTTTAAATTTAATCATAGTAAAAATTAAAGTGACAATAAAAATTGATAATATTATAATTTCTTTATAATCAATATTAAATAATTGAATTATGCAATAACATATTACACAAGAAATGATGGATGCAATTATATATATTAAAACAAAATATTTAATAGCAAAGCTATCCGACATACCTGCAAAATATTCATTCCACTTATTAGTATTATAATTTATCTTTTTCCCTTTTATAGCACAACTTATAAGAACTTCTAATAATGATATTACTTTTGTTAAAATTACTTTTATAACCAAAATTAAAATTATAATCAAAATAACTTTCATAATTACCTCTCTTTCAAATTACTATAAATTTAATAAATTACAAAATTGTAATTTATCTTTTAACTTTGTTTTTTACTTATACATTTATACCCTAATAAATATATTGCAATTAAACTTGAAATTCCTATAAAAGTAAGACTTACATTATCTAAATTATAACCATTTTCTTTAATATAACTTTCTAATTCTCCTAATTTGAACATTCCTTCTGTAATATATAATGTTTCTGTTTTTCCAAATGAATGATATATTGTTAATTCTCCAGAATTCCATCCTTGACCTAGTATAATTTTAGTAATATCACCTGTCTTATTTATTTCTCCATTTAATGTTTCTTTAACTATTTCTTTATTTTTAGAATTTATATTTATCGCATATCCTCCTTTGAGAAAATAAGAAAATGCAAATACAACTCCTAATATAGCAATTATTACTAATAAAAAATTTAATTTTTTCATTACCTACCACCTATATTATTTTTCAATAACCTCTATTGATTTTAATTCTAATTCATCTATTGGTACATTTAAGTCTTCATATTGTATTTTTACCTCTTTTCCCTTTGCAATATTTCCAATTACTTGTGTAGTTGATGTAATATTAAATTTTAAGGCAAATGGCAAGTTAGTATTGTTATTTACTATGTTATATTTTAAATAAATGTAATCTGTATAATAATCTGCTACACTAATGACTGTTTGTATTTCATTATTTATAGATTGTTTCTTCATTTCATAATAATCTTTTGCTTTTAAAACTATAATTGGATTATCTTTTGTATCAAAATCTGCCTCTTCTATAGAATATCCTTTTTTACTCAAATCACCTTTGCAAATTAATATATCTCCTTCTTTAATGTAAGTTGTATCATATTCCTTTGATGTTAAATAATCTATGCACTTTTGTTTTTTGTTATTAATATTTGCTCTAGTGTATTCTTGCATTTCTAATCCAAATTCTCCAAAATGTTGTCCATTAAATATATAAATATATCCATTATGATTTAATTCTACCACTCCTTGAATTATAGTATTTTCAACAACTTCAGTCACTTCTTTATCCCTATCTCCATTATCCAAAATATTTCCATCCCTATCATATATTGTTGTTGAATAGTTATTCAAATTATTTGTATCCACTTTTTTATCATTTTCACTTATAAATATAATACTACCTATTACGATTACTAATAGAATGCAACTACAAGCAATAATAATTTTTTTATTCATAACAAATCATCCCTCCAAATTACTATTTCTTTAAATTAAGTTATAAATATATATAATCCGTACCCCAACATATATGAGAAAGTACTTAAAATAAAATATAGTATAATATTTATTTTTGACTTTCTCTTTATATATATATTAAGTGGAATTAGTAAAACTATAAATATTAATATTAGTGCAACCTCAATATAATTTTTATAATTTATCATTGCCCATGATATACATAAATAAATTAAAAAACTAAAAAATCCTATTATAAAATTATATATTAGTGCAATAGTCAAAATAATGTTTTTTTCAGTCTCTTATCATTTTTGTCCATTATATTATTCTCCATCGAAAAAAGCTCCTCATAGATTGTAATTTATTTTTCTAATTAGTTTTTAAAGTAATAACAACTAATTCTGGTCGATTATTTATTCTA
>CAUWFY010000168.1:0-2725 GCA_963558115.1 uncultured Clostridia bacterium | reverse complement strand
TAAAAGTAATGGAAACTAGACCACTTTCTAAAGATAAAAGATGGAGAGTAGTTGAAGTTTTAGAAAAAGCAGATATTAAATAAGATAATAAATAAATGAAAAGATAAGAAGGGAGGAACCAAAAAATGATACAACAACAAACAAGATTAAAAGTAGCAGATAACACAGGTGCAAAAGAAATTATGTGTATTAGATGTTTAGGTGGTTCTTTTAGAAAAACATGTAACATCGGAGATGTAATAGTTGCTTCTGTTAAATCAGCAACACCAGGAGGCGTTGTAAAAAAAGGTGATGTTGTAAAAGCTGTTGTTGTTAGATCTAAAAAAGGTCTAAGAAGAGCAGATGGTTCATATATAAAATTTGATGAAAATGCAGCTGTAATAATAAAAGAAGATGGAACTCCAAAAGGAACTCGTATCTTCGGACCAGTTGCAAGAGAATTAAGAGAAAAAGACTACATGAAAATACTTTCATTAGCTCCAGAAGTATTATAAGATATTAACTTTAAAATATTTTAAAAAATTGGAAATAGTGAAAATATTTTGGAAAATTAAGAAAAGGAGGCAATCTCTAATGAGAATAAAAAAAGGTGATAAAGTTCAAGTTTTATCTGGAAATGATAAAGGTAAAACTGGAGAAGTATTAGAAGTAATTCCAAAAGCTGATAAAATCATCGTTAAAGGCGTTAATGTTAGAAAAAAACATGTTAAAGCTAGAAGACAAGGAGAAGAAAGCGGAATTATACCAGTAGAATGTGCTATTCCATCATCAAAAGTAAATGTAGTTTGCTCAAAATGTGGAAAAGCTACAAAAATAGGATATAAAGAAGATAAAGATAAAAAAGTTCGTATTTGTAAAAAATGCGGAGCAGAATTAAAATAAGAAAGGAGGATTAATATAAATGGAAAAATTAAGAGAACAATATGAGAAAGAAGTAATCCCAGCATTAATGAAAAAATTCGGATATAAATCTGTTATGCAAGTTCCAAAGCTTGATA
Source organism: uncultured Clostridia bacterium (assembly GCA_963558115.1). Lineage (GTDB taxonomy): Bacteria > Bacillota > Clostridia > TANB77 > CAG-508 > CAG-269. The sequence goes on along the minus strand of CAUWFY010000168.1, from coordinate 1,727 downwards.
AAATAGTTATAAATATAGGTTTAGGAGATGTAAAAGAAAATCCTAAATCATTAGAAAATGCTATGAATGATTTAGCACAAATTACAGGTCAAAAACCAATAGTAACAAAAGCTAGAAAATCAATAGCAGCATTCAAATTAAGAGAAGGTGTTAATATAGGTTGTAAAGTAACATTAAGAGCTGATAAAATGTATGATTTTGCTTACAAACTATTTAATGTAGCACTTCCAAGAGTTAGAGATTTTAGAGGAGTATCAGCAAATTCTTTTGACGGTAGAGGAAACTATGCTATGGGTATAAAAGAACAATTAATATTCCCTGAAATCGAATATGATAAAGTTGATAAATTAAGAGGTATGGATATTATATTTGTAACAACAGCTGAATCAGATGAAGAAGCTAAAGAGTTATTAAAATTAATGGGAATGCCTTTCAAAGCTTAACTTTAAACGGTAAAGATTTTTGAGGAAGGAGATAATAAAAATATGGCTAAGAAATCTATGAAAATAAAACAAGCTAGACCACAAAAATATAAAACTAGAGAATATAATAGATGTAAATTATGTGGAAGACCACATGCATATATAAGAAAATATGGAATATGCAGAGTTTGTTTTAGAGAATTGGCACATAAAGGAGAAATACCAGGAGTTAAAAAAGCAAGCTGGTAAAATTAATTAAATTAGTATAAATAAAAATATATTAGATGAAATAATAAGATTTATCTAAGACATACAAAAAAGAAGAAGGAGGGAAGTAATAAATGAACATTACAGATCCAATTGCAGATATGTTAACAAGAATAAGAAATGCAAATAGTTCAAAACATAAAACAGTTGATATACCATCATCAAAAATGAAATTAGGTATAGCTGAAATATTATTTAGAGAAGGATATATAAAATCTTTCGAAGAAATAAAAGATGATGCTCAAGGAATAATAAGAGTAACATTAAAATATGACGAAAAAGGAACAAGAGTAATAGACGGATTAAAAAGAATTAGTAAACCAGGATTAAGAGTATATGCTTCTAAAGAAGAATTACCAAAAGTTCTTAATGGATTAGGAATAGCTATAATTTCTACATCTAAAGGATTAAAAACAGATAAAGAAGCAAGAGAATTAGGAATCGGTGGAGAAGTATTAGCATATATCTGGTAATAAAAAAAGAAGGAGGGAATTTTTAAAATGTCAAGAATAGGAAATAAACCAATTACAGTACCAGCTGAAGTTACAGTTAAAATAGACGGACAAAAAGTTACTGTAACAGGACCTAAAGGAACATTAGAAAAAGAAATACATAAAAATATATCTTTAGAAATGGCTGATAACACAATTAAAGTTATAAGAAAAAATGATGAACCTCAAAATAGAAGTTTACATGGTTTAACAAGAACTTTAATAAACAATATGATAATTGGTGTTACTGAAACATATAGTAAAGAATTACAAATAAATGGTGTTGGTTACAGAGTTGCAAAACAAGGAAACAACTTAAACTTAACATTAGGATATTCACATCCAGTAATATTCGAAGCACCAGAAGGAATTACTTTTGATGTACCAAATGCAAATACAATCATAGTAAAAGGTATAGATAAAGAATTAGTTGGTCAAACAGCAGCAGTTATAAGAACTAAAAGACCACCAGAAGTATATAGAGGTAAAGGTATCAAATATGCTGATGAGGTTATTAGAAGAAAAGAAGGTAAAACTGGTAAATAAA
>CAUWFY010000167.1:0-2813 GCA_963558115.1 uncultured Clostridia bacterium | reverse complement strand
TTAGAAAACCTTACCAATTCTTTCTGAATGAAATAAGTAGTCAAAATCCAAAAAATCATAATTATCAACTATTTTAAGCGGTTAATTTGTAAAAACTATTATATAGAAACTTTTATTATAAATAGCAATAATAAATTTCCGATTTATTATGCATTGAATTTAGACATATTTTTCTATTAAAATTACTGTCCTTCCACTTCTTGTTGTTCCAGTAAATTCTTTTATTATGAATCTTCCTTTTCCTCTTATTGTTATTATATCGTTTAATTTTATATTTTTCGAATTCTTTGTTTCGCTTTGTCCATTTATAAAAACTCTTTCTTGGGCTATTATTTCAGCTGCTTTACTTCTTGAAGTTCTTGCTAAGTCTGAAACTATATTATCTAATCTTAGTGAAGGTACAATTATTTTTACTTCTTCTATCTTTATTTCAATTTTTCTTAAATTTTCTAAATTCACTATTTTTATATTACTATTTTCAAATCTTTTTAATGAAGGTAGTTGTTCTTTTAATATATTTGAAAATTCATTTATTACTATTATATCTGCTCCATCTTTTGCAACTATAATGTCTCCTACTTTTTCTCTCTTTAAGCCTAATTTAACAATTCCACCTAAATAGTTTCTATGAACATATTTACCATGTTCTTCTTTTGGTAATTCTATTTTTACTACTTTTAACATTTTATCATAATTTTTTTGTATCATTGTTTCATCATATTTATCACCATATACTATCAGTATCTTTCTTTCTGCATTTTCATAGCCTCCAAATAAGATATAATTTTTAAATTTTATTTTCTTTAGGAAACTTTCTACTAACGAAACTTGATACATATCTAAAAAATCTGTATATTCTATTTTTCCTTTTTTAGTTGCATTTTCAATTTTATCTAGTACTTGTGATAAACACATTTTATCTTCTTGCTTTTTATAGTCTTTTAAAATATCTTGTTTGTTCATTTTGAACTCTCCTTGCTTATTTTATAATAAATTTAATAAAAATTAATTTATAAAAATTTTTCATTATAAATTAACTTTTAATCTTAATATATTTTAGATCAAAATCAAATTTAGTTTAGATACTTTTCTCGTTTATATATATTTATACATATTCCTTAATTTAAAATTTTATTTTTTATATTAGCAATAATATTTTCTTCATCTAATCCATATATTTCTTCTAACTCCTGAACTGAGCCATGTTGTATGAATTTATCTGGATATGCAAAACACTTTAATTTAACACTTTGTAAGTTTTCATCTATAATTAGCTCCTTTATTGATGTTCCTAGACCATTTATTATTGTTCCATCTTCTATTGTTATTACTTTCTTTGTCTTTTCTATTGATTTTTTTATAGTTTCTTTATCTAGTGGCTTTAAAAATCTAGCATTTATAACGTCTGTACTAATATTTTCTTTTTCTAATTCTTCAGCTATTTTCATAGCTCTTGAAACCATTTTTCCAATAGCTATTATAGATATATCTTTTCCTTCTTTTAATATTTCTGATTTTCCTTCTTCTATTTTTGTATATTCACAATTTGTAGACTCTTGAAATTTGTAGGTATCTTCACCGCCTCTTGGGTATCTAATAACTACTGGTTTATTTAAATTCACTGCCAATTCTAGCATTTCTTCTAGTTCCTTAAAATCTTTTGGTGCCATTATCGTTAAATTTGGAACTAATCTAAAAAAAGCCATATCTAATAAACCTTGATGTGTTTCTCCATCTGCTCCTACAATTCCTGCTCTATCTACACACATTACTACTGGCAAATTTTGTATTGCAATATCATGTATTACTTGATCATAGCCTCTTTGATAAAAAGATGAATATATTGGTACAACAGGAACCATTCCTTCTATTGCCATTCCTGCTGCTAATCCTAATGCGTGTTGCTCTGCTATTCCTATGTCAAAAAATCTTGTTGGAAATTCTTTGCTAAATCTTGTTAATCCTGTTCCGTCTTTCATTGAAGCAGTTATTGCTACAATTTTTTCATTTTCTTTTGCTAATTGTATTAATTTATCTCCAAAAACTTTTGAATAATCTTTTTTCTTTTCTTTTCCTGCTTTTCCTGTCTCTATATCAAATGGTGCTGTTGCATGAAATTTATCTGGATTTTCTTCTGCTATTGAATATCCTTTTCCTTTTTTCGTTAAAACATGGATTATAACTGGGTTATCTATTTGCTTACTTAACTTCAAAATATTTTCTAGTTCTTGTATATTATGTCCATCTACTGGTCCTAAATATGTAAAACCTATATCTTCAAAAAACATTTTTGGAATTATTAATTGTTTTATACTTCTTTTTAATCTTTGAATAACTTTTACTGTTGGTTTTCCTATTACAGGTACCTTATTTATAATTTTTTTCATAGATACATTTGACTTTGTATATGTTTTTTTAGTTCTTAGTTTACTTAACAACATATTAAGGCCACCTATATTTTTGGAAATACTCATTTCATTGTCATTTAAAATTATTGTCATTTTAGTCTTACTATATCCAACATCATTTAAAGCCTCTAAAGCCATACCTCCTGTCATAGCTCCGTCACCAATTACTGCTAATACTGAATTCTTTTCATTTTTTAAATCCCTTGCTCTAGCCATACCTAAAGCTGCTGAAATTGATGTTCCACTATGTCCTGTATTAAAATTATCATATTTTGATTCATTAGTTTTTGGAAAACCTGCTATTCCATTTAATTTTCTTAAAGTTTTTAATGCTTCTTTTCTTCCTGTTAAAATTTTATGCACATATGTTTGATGTCCTACATCCCATACAATTTTATCTTCTGG
>CAUWFY010000166.1:0-2816 GCA_963558115.1 uncultured Clostridia bacterium | reverse complement strand
TAATCTTCATTTCAGTCGGACGTCAAAATCCAAAAAAATCATAATTATAACCATTTTGAGCTACTCTACAATAAAAATAGTATACAGTAATGTGAAAAAAGAAAAACGGAAAATGTATGGCGGATTTTTGATATTTGTGTTATATTAAGTTTTAATGAATAGGGGAAATAATTTGTATTTAGGAAGGGAAGGATATAGTAGAATGAAAGTAGTAAGTAAACAAAGAAACAGTAAAATGTGCATTATATGTGGAATGGATAATCCAATAGGTTTAAAGGCACAATTCTATAATATGGAAGATGGGAGTGTAATGACTCCATTTCAATATAAAAAAGAGCATCAAAGTTTTCCTCAAAGAGTTCATGGTGGAATAATAGCAGCAATGCTTGATGAATTAGGGTTAAGAGCTTGTTGGACAGAAAGTGAAGAAATATTTGGAGTTACAACATCCATGGAAGTAAAATATAGAAAACCAGTACCATATGATACAGATTTAATAGGAAGAGGAAGAGTAGAAAAAGAAAATTCTAGATTTTTAAAAGTTAAAACAGAAATATTAGATAAATCAGGACAAGTGTTAGCAGAAGCAGAAGTGAAATATATAAAATTAGCAGTAGAGAAAATTGTAAATGACATTGATATACATGAAGAAATGCATTATTTAATAAAAGATGATATAAAGGAAATAAATTTTGAATAAATATGAAAAATATTAAAAGAAAGAATGTGATTATATGAATAAAATTTATATGAATGGAGAATTTATAACTCTAGAAAATACTAACATAGAAGCTATATTAGTAGAGGATGGAAAGATAAGAAAAACAGGAACAAAAGATGAGATTTTAAAACTAAAAGATGAACAAACTCAAATAATTGATTTAGAAGGAAAAACAATGATGCCAGCATTTATAGACCCACATAGTCATTTTTTTGCAGTAGCAAATAGTTTATTACAAGTATCATTAGAAAAATGTAAAAGTGTTAAAGAAATACAAGAAGAATTATTAAAATACAAAAAAGAACATCAAGTACAAGATGGAAAATGGATTATAGCTTGTGGGTATGACCATAATATGTTAGCAGAAAAAAGACATATAACAAAAAAAGAATTAGATGAAATAATTCCTAATAATCCGATAGTAATTCATCACAAATCAGGACATAATGGGGTTTTGAATTCAAAAGGTTTAGAATGGTTAAATATAACCAAAGAAACTATAGCACCTTCTGGAGGAAAAATAGAAAAAATAAATGATGAACTAACAGGATACTTAGAAGAAAATGCTTTTATTGAAATAGTAAAGAAAATTCCAATGGCAAATCTAGAAGATTTAGAAGCATTGTGTGAAAGAGCACAAAAGAAATATGCATCATATGGAATAGCAACACTTCAAGAAGGTATGATGGTAAAAGAACTAATGCCAATATACAAAAAATTGGTAGAAGATAAAAAATTATATCTAGATGTAATAGCATATATGGACAAAAATGCGGAAGAGGAAATAAAAGAAAACTTTAAAGAAAACATAAAAAAATATAAAAATCATTTTAAAATAGGTGGAATAAAAATATTTTTAGATGGTTCGCCACAAAGTAGAACAGCTTGGATGAGAACACCATATATTGATGACAAAGAATATTATGGTTATGGAACTATGAATGATGAAGATGTAAAAAAAGATGTAGAAAGTGCATATGAAGAAAAATTACAAATATTAGCACATTGTAACGGAGACAAGGCAGCTGAACAATATATTAATGCAATTAAATCAGCAAATAAAAATATAGAAGAAATCAGACCAGTATTAATACATGGACAGTTATTAGGAACAGACCAATTAAAAGAAGTAAAAGAAAATGGAATAATTCCTTCATTTTTCATTGCACACATATACCATTGGGGAGATATTCATATAAAGAATTTTGGATTTGAAAGAGCAAGTAAGATAAGTCCGGCAGGTAGTGCTATAAAAAATGATGTAAAATTCACCTTTCATCAAGATGCACCAGTAATAGAATCAAATATGTTTGAAACGATATGGTGTGCAGTAAATAGAGAAACAAAAGAAGGGAAAATTTTAGGAGAAGAAGAAAGAATATCAGTTTTGGATGCTATAAAAGCAGTAACAATTAATTCAGCATATCAATATTTTGAAGAAGATTGTAAAGGAAGTATAAAAGAAGGTAAATTTGCTGATTTGATTATTGTAGATAAAAATCCATTAAAAGTTGAGAAAGAAGAAATTAGAAATATAAAAGTTTTGGAAACTATAAAAAGTGGGGAGACTGTTTGGAAAGGGGAATAATATTTATGAAAAAATAATAGCAATGGACTTAGATGGAACTTTATTAAATGAAACGACATTGAAATGATAGAAAAAAGTGGTATAGGTGTAGCTATGGAGAATGCACTTTCTGATATAAAACAAATTGCAGATTGTACAACTTTATCAAATAATGAAGAAGGAATAAAGTATTTCTTAGAAAAGAATGCAAACAATTTATAATTAAATGCAAAATAAATTAAAAAATGGAGATGTAAATTTAGATATTATAAAATAATAAAGTAGGAGATAAAAAAATGAAAATATTATTTGCAACAACAAATCCGGCAAAAATAAAAAAATATGCAAAAAAATTGCAAGAAAGAAATATAGAAGTATTAACAATAAAAGATTTAGGTATAAATTTAAAACCAGAAGAAAACGGAAAAAATGCAATAGAAAATGCATATATAAAAGCAAAGGCATATTACGATGAAACAAAAATAACAACAATAGGAATGGATAATAATTTATATATAGAAGAATTAC
>CAUWFY010000165.1:0-2946 GCA_963558115.1 uncultured Clostridia bacterium | reverse complement strand
CTATATACAAGTGGTGTATTAGTAGTAGGAATGTCTGAGATTGAAGGTAAAGATAATAAGATATATAAACCATATGAAAATACAGGTATAAAAGAAGGAGATACAATAACTAAAATAAATAATAAATATATATCTTCAACTGATGATTTAATAGACAATGTAAATAAATCAAATGGAAATACAATAGAAGTAACATATATTCAAAATGAACAGAAAAAGGAATGTAGTATAACTCCGGTAAAGACTAATGGAAATGAATATAAAATTGGTCTTTGGGTAAGAGATAGTGCAGCAGGAGTTGGAACAGTAACATTTTATGAACCAAATACTAAGATATTTGGAGCATTAGGACATGGGATAGCAGATATAGATACAGGAGAGTTATTAAATATAGCTTCAGGAGAATTTGTAACAACAAGAATTTTAAATATAACAAAAGGAGAAAAAGGAAATCCAGGAAAAATTCAAGGAACAATTGAAAATCAACAAACAATAGGAGAAATATCAAAAAATACCGGATTTGGAATATATGGAAAAGTAGATAATATATCAAGTTTAGAGATAGATGCTTCAAAAGAAATGGAAGTAGCATTAAGAAATGAAATAAAATTAGGAAAAGCAAAAATATTATGTAGTTTAGACAATAAAAATGTACAAGATTATGAAATAGAAATAAAGAAAATATATAAAGAGAATAATTATAATAATAAAAGTATGGAAATAGAAATAACAGATGAAAATTTAATCAATAAAACAGGTGGAATAATTCAAGGAATGAGTGGGTCTCCAATAATTCAAAATGGAAAATTTATAGGTGCAGTAACACATGTATTAGTTAATAATCCAAAAGAAGGTTATGCAGTATTTGGAGATTTAATGTTAAAGCAATCGAAAGAAATAAAATAATAATATCTAGTAACTACAAGTTCATCTTTTTTTAAATTTATAATGAAATATTTGGAAATAAATGCTATAATACTAATAAATTAAGATTATTTGAAATTTGCAGACGCATCTGCGAATTTGGAAAGGTATAAAATATGAACTATATAGAGAAAATAATAACAGATGAAAAATATAATTTAGAATTAAAAGAGCAAGTGAATTTTGATGAACCTAAAAAATACTTGAAAGCAGTTAGTTCTTTTGCAAATGGTTATGATATTGGATATATAATATTTGGAATAGAAGATGGAACTAAAAAAATTGTTGGAGTAAAAGATATAAAGAAATCTTATGAAGAAGTTTCAAATAGAATAAAAACACGAATTGATCCAAGTATTATACCAACAGTAGATATTGTAGATGTAGAAGGCAAAAAACTGATAGTTGTAAAAGTAATACCAGGACAACATACTCCATATTACTATGTTAATAAAGGTACGAGAACTGCATATATAAGAAAAGGTGACCAAGATTGTGAAACAAATAGTACAGAATTAAATGAGCTTATTTTAAGAGGAAGAAATCAAGGGTGGGATGAACTGGTAACAGATAATTTATATAAAGATTTTACATTTGAAAAATTAAAGAAGTATTTTGAAGATATAAAAGAGTATAAAATAGAAAAAGAAGATTTGGAGTCATTTGGTTTATTGAATGGCGAAAAATTAACAAATGCTGCTCTATTATATTCTGACCAAAATCCAGTAGTAGGTTCATTTATATCTTGTACTCGTTGGGATGGATTAGATAAATTATCAGCTAAAGATGATATTGAATTTTATGGAAGTATTTTAGACCAAATTGAAAATGCAATGGAATTTATAAAGAAACATATGTCAAATGGTTGGGTTAAAGAAGGTGGAAAATTAGCAAGAAGAACAATCCCAGAATATGATTTAGATGCTATGCGTGAAGCAATTATTAATGCAGAGGCTCATCGCTCATATTTAATGAGAGGAACAAATGTTGAATTAGCATTTTATGATGATAGAATAGAAATTGTATCTTGTGGTACAATTGGAAATGGTAAAACATTAGAAGAATTACTAAAAAGACCTACTAGTCAAAGAAGAAATCAATTAGTTTGTGACATTTTTTCAAGATTAGATTTTATGGAAAGACGTGGAAGTGGTATTAAAAAGATTCTTCTAGCATATGAAAATGATAAAAAAAAGCCTAAATTTGAAATTATTGGAGATGTATTTATTGTTACTTTTTATAGTAGATTATATAGAAATGTAGAAAGAAATGATGATAATGTAGATACAAATGTAGAAAGAAATGTAGAGAGAAAAATAAAAGGAAAATATCCAGAATTATCTAATATATCAATAAATATTTTGAATTTGTTAGAGAAAAATAAGTATCTTAAACAAAATGAAATTGCAGAAAAATTAAATAAAGCTCCAAATACTATTTATAGAAATATAAAGGTTTTAAAAGATATGGGAATTATAGAAAGGGTAGGTTCTACTAAAAAAGGATATTGGAGAATAAATTTTTAATTTCTTATATATTTTTGGTATACAAGAAATCGTATAAAAAAGATTAAAAGTTCAAATCATCCAGACATCTGGACAATTTAAAATAAAAAAATCATAATTATCAACTATTTCCAGCTATTCTACAAGAAATAATATTATCTAGTAACAGAATATTAAATAAAAATAAAAATACTATTTACAATAAATGCAAAGAATAGTATAATCAATATGAAAAATATTGGTAATTTTGTAGAAAAAAATAACTAATATAAAAACAAAAGAAAGGGAGAGAAATATGTTAAAAAATCACAAAAACACAAAAGGAATCACATTAATAGCATTGGTAATCACAATCATAGTGTTATTAATATTAGCAGGAGTAAGTATAGCAATGCTAACAGGAGATAATGGAATAATAACTCAAGCAAAATTAGCAAAGGAAAAAACAGAAGAAGCAAAAATAAGAGAAGAGCAACAAATAGACAGTTTACTAAATAGAATAACAAGTGAAGTACCA
>CAUWFY010000164.1:0-3029 GCA_963558115.1 uncultured Clostridia bacterium | reverse complement strand
CTAGGAGGATAATATGATATTATATAGTAATGAAGAAGGATTTATAAAACCTAGAGGAATAAAGAATAATAAAGGAATTCATGATTTAAGTATTAAATTACCACATATAGGAGTAGGAGTATTTTCTGAACATTTATTTAATTATGTGTTAAAAAAATTTAAAGCTAAAAAAATTGGAGAATTAATGCAAAAGAGACCAATTTATGTATTAGAATATAAAAACATTGAAATTACTTTTTTTATGGCAGGAATTAGTGGACCTTGGATAAGTCAAGATATTGAAGAATTATATTCTAATGGTGTTGATACAATTATTGTTTTTGGAAATTGTGGAGTTTTAGACAAAAAAATTGAAGATTGCTCAATTATAATTCCTAATAAAGCATTTAGAGATGAAGGAATAAGTTATCATTATTTACCAGATTCAGAGTTTGTTGAGTTAGATAATCAATATGTGGATATATTTAAAAAAATATTAAAAGAGTATAATTTTGATTATACTGTTGGTGCTACTTGGACAACAGATGCATTTTATAGAGAAACTAAAGAAAAAATAGAAATGTTTAAACAGAAAGGTGCAGTTTGTGTAGAGATGGAAGGTGCTTCAATTGGGGCAATTTGTAAACATAAGAATATTAACTATTTTACATTTTATTATGCAGGTGATAATTTAGACTCTGATGAATGGGAAGAAAGGAGTATAAATCAATTATCTAATTTTGAAAAAAAGATAAATGTACCAATGATTGCGTTAGAATTAGCATATAAAATTGAAAAAAATAATAATTTAATAGATAAATAAAAATAAATAGAACTGCAAATTTAGAATTAAATTTATAGTTCTATTTATTTTAAAATATATAGATTAGTTGATTTATAGAATATATTTTTATTATTTAGTATTTAATTCATTTTCTAAATCTTTATAATTAATTTTTAAAATTTTGCAAATAGCAACAAGTTCAAAATCTTTTAATATTACTTGATTATTTTCAATTCGTAAAATACCAGTTCTATCAATATTAATTCCTAGTAATTGAAGTTGAGATGCAAGTTCATCTCTTGACATTTTTAGTTTTTCACGATATTGCTCTATTATTTTTCCTGATATATTAGATTTATTATTATATTTTCTCATTTTACACCTACTCATTATGATTTTTTCTTGATTTTATTACAAAAAAATAGTAAAATTGATGTTGACTTGACATCAATTATTGTTATTATGTGATAAATGTTAATTGACTATACAGTTAATAAATAAAAAAGGGTGGTGATAAAAATGTCTAAAGGAATAATAAGAAAAGTAGATGAGTTAGGAAGAATAGTAATACCAGTAGAAATAAGAAACAAATTAAATATACAAGAAAAAGATGAAATTGAAATAATATTAGAAGGAAGAAGAGTTATATTAGAAAAATATCAGCAAGATTGCATAATTTGTGGAGAAGTAAAGAATCTAAAAAAATGTGGAAATAAATTTATTTGTAAAAAATGTATTTCAAAAATTGAGAATTCGTAATTTTTAAGAATTAATCTTGACAAAGTTTCTGAAGAGAGTTACTATCACACAAATTAAAAATTGGAGGTGATATGGTATGGAAAAAATAATAATAGTTGATTCAGAAAAAGATTTAGAAAGCGAACATCCTATTGATGTATTGTTTGAAGAAAGAGAATTTGAACTAGAAAGGACTTTAGCAAAGAGAAATGCATTTATAAAAGAAAATGTTTTACAGAAACCTACACATAGCGAAATAATAGAAGAAATTCAAGAACTTGTTGGGATTGATGAAGATAAGAGAGAACTAATACTAAAGAAAATAGACAAATTGTTAGATAATAGATCTAGAATACAAGCATTTGATTGCAAACTATATTATAAAGCAGGAATTAGAGATGGTATTGAAATTTTGAAGGGGTAAGATATGGAAACAAATCAAAAATATAAAGAATTATCAATAATGCTTTTTAAAAGGCTAATTGAACTTGAATATGAAACTTCAAAAACACAAGAGAAATTGGAAAAGTTAAATAAAACAAATATTATAAAAGTTTTTCCTGATATAGGAGATATAGTTCCTTTATTAGAAATAGAAGAAATAATTGGAGTAGATAATGAAAAAAGTAATTTGATGTATAATGATTTTTCTAAATTAGTTGGCAAAAAAGATGGGAATGTATTATATAATGAAATAAAGGAATTCTTGGAGAAATATATTTAAAAAATAAGGTAGATAAAAACATTTAGCAGTGGCTTTATCTACCTCTTATAATCTATAATATCTCCTAAAGTACAATTAAGATAGTTACAAATTCTAGCTACAACAAAAATATCTATTTTTACTAAATTGCCAGTCATTAGTCTTTTTATTACTTTAAAATCAGTATTAGTATCTCTCATTAATTGATTTATACTAATTCCTTTTTCTTTTAATATATCATCAAGTTTAAATAAATAATAACCATTTTCAATATTTAATTTATACATATTAATCCCACCTAATTTTGTTAATATTATATAATGTAGAGATGTTCTTTGACTATTAGCTGTATAACCAATACAGTGATATACAGATTTATAGAATTTAATATTTATTTTTTGAGAATTATATGATAAAATATCCGTAAAGGAGCTAAAAATATGACAATTCAAGAAATTACAAAATATTTAGACAAAAAAATTAAAGAAAATGAGAATGAAATACGAATAACTTTTTTTGATGTAAGAGTAAAACATAATTTGTCAGAATCAGAAACGGATACATTTCTTACTCTTTGTAAAAATAGACTTGAAAATTTAGGATATAATGTATTTTTTACAGGAGCAAAATTTACATATAAAAATACAAGAAGAACAGTACAATCTAATGAACTTATGATTGCAGTGAAGGAGAGCTAACAATGAACTTCACATAGTATTAAAAGAAAATTGCATAATCAATATTTTGAAATATTAAGAATGATTGCAAGGTAAAATAGTAATTGCACTAAACTGCTGTCGCAGTGGTCATTTAAGTTAGTATAAC
>CAUWFY010000163.1:0-3083 GCA_963558115.1 uncultured Clostridia bacterium | reverse complement strand
AAAACCAAAGAAATCATAATTATCAACTATTTACAGCTACTCTACGATAATAACAGTTTTATAAAAAATAAATTTACATAAATTAATAAAAAGACTTAAAAAAATTGACATAATATGATATAATATTAAAAGTTTTTGTATAAAGAAAAGGAGGTTTTTTATGAGTACAATAGCATCAATATCTACGGCTCCACGGAATAGGTGGGATAGGTATTATAAGAATGAGTGGTGAAAATTGTTTTAAAGTTTTAGAAAAAATATTTGAGCCAAAGAAGAAAGAAGAAATAGAAGATATAAAAGGATATAGAATGAAATATGGAAATATAGTAGCAGGTGGAGAAATAGTTGATGAAGTATTAGTTTCATATTTCAAAGCACCAAAAAGCTATACAGCAGAAAATATGTGCGAAATAAACTCTCATGGAGGAAATATTGTAGTAAAAAAAATATTAGAATTATGTTTAAAAAATGGTGCAGAATTAGCTGAACCTGGTGAATTTACAAAAAGAGCATTTCTAAATGGAAGAATTGATTTGTTACAAGCAGAATCTGTTATAGATATAATAAATGCAAAATCAGAGAGGGAAGCTAAGACTGGTATAAAACAATTAGAGGGGTATCTTTCAAACGAAATTGCCAAAATAAAGCAAGAAATATTAGATGTAATGGTAAATATAGAAGTTGCTATTGATTACCCTGAATATGACGTTGAGGATGTTACAAATAAGCAAATAATTGATATGTTAAATAGTGTAAAAGCTAAGTTATCTAAACTAGAAAAGAGTTTTGATAATGGAAAAATTATAAAAGATGGAATAAAAACAGCAATAATAGGTAAGCCAAATGCAGGTAAATCTTCATTATTAAACAAAATTTTAAAAGAAGAAAGAGCTATTGTAACTGAATATGAGGGAACAACAAGAGATACTATTGAGGAATTTGTAAATATAAATGGAATACCATTAAAATTAATCGATACAGCAGGAATAAGAAATGCTAAAGATGAGGTAGAGAAAATAGGAATAGCTAAAGCTAAAGAAATAGCTAAAGAAGCAGAATTGGTAATTGCTATTTTTGATAGTACAAAACATTTAACAAAAGAAGATATAGAAATAATTGAATTAATAAAAAATAAAAATGCAATAATTGTACTTAACAAAATAGATTTAGAGCCAGTTATTGATGAAAATGATGAACATTTTTCATATGTAAAAAGTAAAATTATAAAAATTTCAGCATTAAATAATATAGGAATAGAGGAAATTTATGAAGAAATAACAAATTTATTTAATTTAAATGAAATAAATTTAGATAATGAAATTGTTATTACAAATATTAGACATAAAAATTTAATAGAAAAATCAATTGAAAGTGTAAATAAAACTTTAAAAACTATTGAAGATAAAATGCCATTAGATATAGTTGCAATTTATATAAAAGAAATTTTGGAAAATTTAGGAAATATAACAGGAGAAGTTGTAACAGAAGATATAATAAATGAAATTTTTGCTAAATTTTGTCTTGGAAAATAAATTATACAATAAGGCGCTTAAAATAAAAAATAAGCCAAATAAAATATAAAATAGTATAACTTGTAAGATGAAAAATAAAAACGCTAAAAAACGAATTTAAAGAAAATTAAAGATACTTTGAAAATTAATAAAAAAATAAATAAAAATGGAGTTAAAAAATGTTTACTAAAAAGTAAATGGCGAACACATAAGTAGTGGAACACTACAAACGCAACGGGTTCACAAACTGAAAAACATAAAAAAATAATGTTATGTAAATGTAGAAAAATGTCGAATACAGCTTTTTGAATTCAAAAAAACTTAATGTAATACAATGTAATACCAAAAGTTATTTACTAATTAGTAAAATTTTCAGACAAACATTAATGAAACATAACTTTCTGTTTCACACGGAAGTAGGAATAAAAAGGAGAGAAACAAAAATGGAATATTTTGCAGGAGAATATGATATAGCAGTTGTAGGAGCAGGTCATGCCGGATGTGAAGCTGCATTAGCAGCTGCAAGACTAGGAATGAAAACACTAATTTTTTCAATTAGCTTAGAAGCAATAGCTAATATGCCATGTAATCCACATATAGGTGGAAGTTCAAAAGGACATTTAGTAAGAGAAATTGACGCTCTTGGTGGAGAGATGGGAAAAAATATAGACAAAACAATGATACAAGTAAAAATGTTAAATACTTCTAAAGGTCCAGCTGTATATTCATTAAGAGCCCAAGCAGATAGAAAAAAATATCAAGCAGAAATGAAACATACTTTGGAAAAACAAGAAAATCTTGAAGTAAAACAGGGAGAAATTGTGGATATCTCTGTAGAAAATGGAAGAGTAACGGCAATTAAAACTGATGTAGGAGCAATATATAAAGTAAAAGCTGTTATACTTGCAACAGGAACATACTTGAAAGGTAAAATTTTTATAGGCGATTATTCAAAAGAGAGTGGACCTGATGGTGTTGCAGCAGCTAATGAATTATCAGATGTATTAAAGAAATTAGGAATTAATTTAGTAAGATTTAAAACAGGTACACCAGCTAGAATAAATAGAAGAAGTATTGATTTTTCTAAGATGGAAGTACAAAAAGGTGATAACAATATAGAAGCCTTTTCATTTGAAAATGAGCCAAAAGACTTTGAACAAGTAGATTGTTATTTAACATACACAAATGATGAAACACATAAAATAATAAAAGAAAATTTACACAGGTCACCATTATATTCAGGAATGATAGAAGGAACAGGACCAAGATATTGTCCATCAATAGAAGATAAAGTAGTAAGATTTAGCGATAAACCAAGACATCAAGCTTTTGTTGAGCCAGTAGGGATAGATACAGAGGAAATGTATATTCAAGGAATGAGTTCATCATTACCAGAAGATGTACAAATTGCTTTTTATAGAACATTACCAGGTTTAGAAAAAGCAGAATTTACTAGACCAGCATATGCAATAGAATATGACTGTATAGATCCATCAAACTTAAAGCTTTCTTTAGAGTATAAAGGGATAGAAGGATTATTTATGGCAGGACAAATAAATGGTACTTCTGGGT
>CAUWFY010000162.1:0-3091 GCA_963558115.1 uncultured Clostridia bacterium | reverse complement strand
GTTTTTATAAAGATATATAGAACTAAAAATAATATATATATGAAAATAAAAGGGAAAGTTTTAATAATATATAAATTTATAAATCAGGTATTAAGACGGTTTTCCTTAATGGAAGGAATGAAAGTAATATGAAAGATAAAAAAGTATTAATAATTTCCATAACAGTAATTGTATTAATAGCCATAGCAATAATTGTAGGAATCGTTATAGGAAATATGCCAAAAGAAAAACCAGAAGAAGTTTTAAATAAATATTTTGCATTAATAAATGATAAAAAATATGATGAGATGTATGAAATGATAAGTAGTAATTCAAAAGATGAAATAACTAAAGAAGAGTTTGTAAAGAGAAATAAAAACATTTATGAAGGAATAGATGGAAAAATCACAAAAATAGATGTTAATGAAAAAACAAAAGAAAATAAAAAAGAAAAAGTTTCATATGATGAAGAATTATTAACTTCAGCAGGTACAGTTAAATTTTCAAATAGTGTATCTTTTACTAAAGAAGAAAAGGAATATAAATTAGATTGGAAATCAGAGTTAATATTTCCAGAATTAAAAGATGAATACAAAGTAAAAGTAGAAACTTTAAAAGGAAAAAGAGGCTCAATATTAGATAGAGAAGAAAATCCAATAGCATATGATGGTAAAATCTCATCAGTAGGAATTGTTCCTCGGAAAATTAGGAGAAAATAAAGAACAAAATATAAGTGAAATATCACAAATATTAGGCATTTCAGCAGATTATATAAATAGTGAATTATCAAAATCATATGTTAAAGAAGATACATTTGTACCATTAAAAAAGATTTCTAAAGGAAATACACAGTTAAAAGATGAATTATTACAAATCTCAGGAATTTTGATAAATGATACAGATGGAAGAGTATACACCTTAGGAAAAGAAGCAGGTCATTTAATAGGATATGTTCAAGCAATAAATGAAGAAGAACTAAAAAAATATGCAGATAAAGGCTATACTTCAACAAGTTTAATAGGAAAATCAGGTTTAGAATTAGCATATGAAGACAGATTAAGAGCACAAGATGGAGTAACAATATATATTACTGATGAAGAAGGAAAAAAAGTTAGTGAAATAGCAAGACAAGAACAAAAAGATGGTGAAGACATAAAATTAACAATAGATAGTAATATACAAGAAAGATTATATGCACAATTAAAAGAAGACAAAGGATTATTTGTTGTAATGCATCCTCGTACTGGAGAATTACTAGCACTTGTAAGCACTCCAACATTTGATTCAAATGATTTTTCTTTAGGAATGACAAATGCTAAATGGCAAGAATTAAATAATGATAAATCTAAGCCATTATATAATAGATTTATACAAAAATATTGCCCGGGCTCAACGTTTAAACCAATAACAGGAGCGATAGGATTAACCAATAATAAGATTACGGCAAATGAAGATTTTGAATATACAGGAACAAGTTGGCAAAAAGATTCTAGTTGGGGAGATTATAAAGTAACAACTTTAACAGAATATAATGGATCTAAAAACTTACAAAATGCATTAATGTATTCAGATAATATATATTTCGCACAAGTTGCACTAAGATTAGGCTCAAGTTTATTTACACAAAGTTTAAATAAAATAGGATTTAACCAAGAAATAGAATTTCCACTGCTATTGGCAAAATCACAATTTTCAAACTCAGAGGGAATAGATACAGAAGGAAAATTAGCAGATTCAGGATTTGGACAAGGAAATATATTAGTAAATCCAATACATATGGCATCAATATATTCAAGTTTTTTAAATAATGGAAATATGATAAAACCATATATTGAATACAAAGAAGGAAATCAAGGTGAAATATTAATAGAAAATGCTTTTTCTAGTGAAGCTGCCAATGTAATTAAAGAAGATTTAATACAAGTTGTAGAAAATCCTTTAGGAACAGCTCATGATATGAAATTAAATAATGGAATAACAATAGGCGGAAAAACAGGAACAGCAGAATTAAAAGTTGATAAAAATGATAATACAAGTGGAACCTTAGGATGGTTTAATTGTTTTACAACAAACCAAGGACCAAATGATAAAATTATTATTGGAATGGTTGAAAACAAGCAAGATAATTCCGAAGGTGGAAGCCATTATGTAATAAAGAAAATAAGAACTGTATTTGAATAAATTTAGAATAAACAAAGGAGATGATACTTTTGAATAAAAAATTTTATATAACTACACCAATATACTATCCAAGTGGTAAATTTCATATAGGAACAGCATATACAACAGTATTAGCAGATACTATAAAAAAATATCATAAATTTAAAGGAGAAGACACATATTTATTAACAGGTACAGATGAACATGGACAAAAAATACAAGAAGTAGCAGAAAAAAATGGAGAAACACCAAAACAATATGTAGATAAAATGGCTGAGCAAGCAAAAGAATTGTGGAAAAAAATGGACATACAATATGATGACTTCATTCAAACAACAGAGGAAAGACATGAAAAGATAGTTCAAAAAATATTTGATAAATTCATGGAACAAGGTGATATTTATAAAGGAGAATATGAGGGATGGTATTGTGTACCTTGTGAAACATATTTTACCCAAACACAATTAATTGATGGGAAATGTCCTGACTGTGGAAGAGAAGTAAAGAAAATGAAAGAAGAATCATATTTCTTCAATATGAAAAAATATGCAGATAGATTATTAAAATATTATGAAGAAAATACTGATTTCATAAAACCAGCATACAGAAAAAATGAAATGATAAATAATTTCATAAAACCGGGTCTAGAAGATTTATGTGTTACAAGAACATCATTTGATTGGGGAATAAAAGTATTAAAAGACCCAAAACATGTAATATATGTATGGTTAGATGCATTAACAAACTATATAACAGCTTTAGGTTATATGTCAGATGATGACACATTATTTAAGAAATATTGGCCAGCAGATTTACAAATTGTTGGAAAAGATATAGCAAGATTCCATTTAATATATTGGCCTATATTCTTAATGGCATTAGACTTACCTTTACCAAAAACTATATTAGTGCACAACTGGATAATGATGAAAGATGGTAAAATGTCAAAATC
>CAUWFY010000161.1:0-3105 GCA_963558115.1 uncultured Clostridia bacterium | reverse complement strand
CCAACCTTAAATCAATTTGGAGAAGATTTAACGGAAAAAGCAAGACAAGGAAAATTAGACCCAATAATAGGAAGAAAAGAAGAAATAGAAAGAGTAATTCAGATTCTATCAAGAAGAACAAAAAATAATCCATGTTTAATAGGTGAGCCAGGAGTTGGAAAAACAGCAGTAGTAGAAGGGTTGGCAGAAAAAATTGTAGCAGGAGATGTTCCAGAAATATTAAAAGATAAAAGAGTAGTAACTGTTGATATATCTAGCATGGTAGCTGGTGCAAAATATAGAGGAGACTTTGAAGAGAGAATAAAAAAAGCATTAGAAGAGGTAAAAAAAGTAGGAGATGTAATTTTATTTATAGATGAAATTCATACAATAGTAGGAGCTGGTTCAGCAGAAGGTGCAATAGATGCAGCAAATATTCTAAAGCCACTTTTGGCAAGAGGAGAAATACAATTAGTAGGAGCAACAACTTTAAATGAATATAGGAAATTCATAGAAAAAGATTCAGCTCTTGAAAGAAGATTTAGTCCAGTAACAGTAAATGAGCCATCTGAAAAAGATACTATTTCAATTTTAAAAGGTATAAGAGACAAATATGAAGCTCATCATAATGTAAAAATAACAGATGAAGCAATAGAAGCAGCAGTTAAAATGTCTGTAAGATATATAAATGATAGATTTTTACCAGATAAAGCAATTGACTTAATAGATGAAGCAGCATCAAAAGCTAGATTAAAAACATATACAGAGCCAGACAGTTTAAAAGAATTAGAAGAAGAAATTTCAAATGTAAGTAAAGATAAAGAGGAAGCAGTAAGAACACAAAAGTTTGAAAAAGCCGCTAGTCTAAGAGATAAAGAAAAAGAATTAAAAGCAAAATATGAGAAAGAACAAAAGAAATGGAAAAATAAAAATAATAAGGCAATAACAGATATTACAGAAGAAAATATAGCAGAAGTTATTGCAAGTTGGACAGGAATTCCAGCTAAGAAAATAACAGAAAATGAAAATGAAAAATTAAAAAACTTAGAGAAGAATTTACACAAAAGAGTTATAGGTCAAAACGAAGCTGTTGAAGCTGTTGCAAAAGCAATTAGAAGAGGAAGAGTAGGATTAAAAGATCCAAAAAGACCAATAGGTTCATTCTTATTCTTAGGACCAACAGGAGTAGGAAAAACAGAATTATCTAAGGCTTTAGCAGAATGTTTATTTGGAGATGAAAATTCAATTATTAGAATAGATATGTCTGAATATATGGAAGCACATTCAGTTTCTAAGTTAATAGGATCTCCTCCAGGATATGTTGGATTTGATGAAGGTGGACAATTAACAGAAAAAATAAGAAGAAAACCATATTCAGTTGTATTATTTGATGAGATAGAAAAAGCTCATCCTGATGTTATGAATATGCTACTTCAAATTTTAGAAGATGGTAGATTAACAGATAGTCAAGGAAGAACAGTTAACTTTAAAAATACTGTAATAATAATGACATCAAATATTGGAGCTAGATTAATTACTGATAAAAAATCATTAGGTTTTTCAGCAAGTAATTTAAGTAAGGAAGATAATAAAGAAGAGGAAAAAGCTAAAAAAGAATATGAAGATACAAAAAAAGAAGTTATGGAAGCACTAAAAAGAGAATTAAGACCAGAATTTATAAATCGTATTGATGAAATAATTGTATTCCATAAATTAAATGATACAGAAATTGATAAAATTATAGATATTATGTTAGAAGAGGTTGTAAATAGATTAAAAGAACAAAAAATTAAAATAGAGTTAGATCCTAAAGTTAAAAAATTAATTGCAAGTAAAGGAATAGACAAGAATTTTGGAGCAAGGCCACTAAGAAGAACTATACAAAATGTATTAGAAGATGCTTTAGCTGAAGAAATATTAGATGGAAAATTAGATAATGAAAAAGTAAATAAAATTAGCGCTGATGATGAAAAAATTATTGTGAAAAATAAATAGGCATATATTGAAGAACTAATTAATACAATAGTTATGGTTACGATTAACATTTTTATAATAAATTATTGTTTCATATTTTGCGTATTACAATCTATGAAAAATAATAATTGTAACTGGCTATGTGAACTTTGTGTGAAAAAATAAAAATACTATTGACAATTAAGAAAAAAGGGTATAAATTATTAGCAGTCACATAGAAAGAGTGCTAATTTAAAAGGAGGTAATTTTAATGATTAAACCATTAGGAAGTAGAGTATTAATTAAAATGAAAGAAGGCGAAGAAACAACAAAAAGTGGAATTATATTAACTCAAGCAGCACAAGAAAAACCACAAATTGCAGAAGTAATTGAAATTGGTAATGGAGACATTATAGATGGAAAACCAGAAGCAATGATTGTAAAAAAAGGTGATAATGTAATTGTAAGTAAATATTCTGGAACAGAAGTAAAATATGAAGGTGAAGAATATTTAATAATAAAACAAAATGATATTTTAGCAATCGTGGAATAGAGATTAACTTTATAAAGTATGTAAACTAGAAATATTTTAATAAAAAAGAAAAGGTTTTAAATAAAAAAATTAGCATTTATATAAAAGTTAGTAAATTATTATTAATAATCGCATTATGTATATAAAATGTATTTATTATAATTTCAAATTATAAAATTTTATATAAAATGTAAGTTTAAAGAAAATTTTAAATCTTTAATGAAGGGAGTTTGATATAAAATGGCAAAAGTTATTAAATTTGGAGAAGATGCAAGAAAATCCTTAGTAGAAGGTGTAAATAAATTAGCTGACACAGTAAAAGTAACACTAGGACCAAAAGGAAGAAATGTAGTATTAGACAAAAGCTTTGGAGCACCACTTATAACTAATGATGGTGTTACAATAGCAAAAGAAATCGAATTAGAAGATAAATTTGAAAACATGGGAGCAAGATTAGTTAAAGAAGTATCAACAAAAACTAATGATGTTGCAGGAGATGGAACTACAACAGCAACAGTTTTAGCTCAAAGTATGATAAAAGAAGGAGTAAAAAATGTTGCAGCTGGAGCAGACCCTATGGCAATAAAAAGAGGTATTGATAAAGCAGTAAAAAGTGCAGTAGAAGGACTAAAAGAAATTAG
>CAUWFY010000160.1:0-3117 GCA_963558115.1 uncultured Clostridia bacterium | reverse complement strand
AAAAATCATAATTATCAACTATTTTAAGCGGTTAATTTGTAAAAACTATTATATAATAGAAAAGACTAATCTAGTTTTTTAATTTCTAGCTCCGTCTTTTCATTTTTCATAATTATTATTTTATTACTATATAACTTTATTATTTATTAAAGCTTCTAATACAATCACAAACATTGCATGGCTCCAGCCTAATCCAATTACCCAATTAGGTTTTAGTGTATTATTATCAACTTGTTCTCCTAAAAACTCATGTCTTCCTGAAGTTTTAACAACAAAGTCGAAGGTTTCTTTAGCCTTTTCTTTTTCTCCTATTTCTAAATAATATAGTGTCACCCATAAATTTGCTATTGGCCATGGATTTCCATTCATGTAATGGTCGTTTTCAAATCTTTGATATCCCCCTGTATAAGTTCTTAGGCTTAAGTTTATCTTTTCAATAGTATTCTTTACTTTTTTATCTTTAGCACTAAACATATTAAATGGCACAACCATTCCTAACATACTTATGTCCATTTTTTTATCTTCTGTATTTCTTAAATATGAATTACTGTTTTCATCATACATATTTTTCTCTATAAATTTCTTTATTTCTAATTGTAGATATTCTAGCTCTTTTTCATTTTTATTTATTTTTTCTTCTTTTAATCTATTGTTATCAAAACCTGAAATATTTTTTCCTAATATATTATATATTTGTTTCATAGCTTCAAATGCTGAATATATACTTGATAATGAATATAAATGTATTCCTTCACACATTTCCCATAAATCATAACTAATATGATATTTATGTTTTCCATTTTTTCTTTCTTTTTCTATTTCTTCTTTTACTACATCTTTCTCGATATCTTTTAAATCTAGCCAATCTTTTGTATATTTTTTCAAAAATTCTATTGCTTTTTCACACATTTTTAAATTATCTTTTAAAAATTTATCTGATTTAGCAACTTTATAATGTTCATATACCCCGTATACTACACTAGCTGTCTCATCTATTTGATATCCCCAGCAAGGAGCTAATTTTCCATCTGTATAAAATCTTTGTTCCCACATTCCATTTTTACTTTGAGTTTTTTGGCAAAAGTTTTTATAAAATTTTTCTGTTTCTTTTTGCATTTTTAATATATCCATTGCTCTTGTAACAAATACAGCATCTCTTGGCCAACAATATCCATATCTTCCACATTTTGTGAAATATTCATCAATTTCAGCACTTGCAATAATTCCTCCTGTCTCGTGATTAGTTAATAGAGGAAATAATAATATGCTTCTTTTATATATATCAAAAATCTTTTCATCATATTCATTTTGTGGTTCTTTCAAATTTAATCCATTATGATTTTTTACATATTTTCTCCAATATGATTTTGTATTTGAATACTCTTTATTAAAATCAATTCTTCTAACTCTATCTATTTCATCTTCCATTTCTGATACATTTTTATTTTCATCAATTAATACACATATCTCTAATACTTTTTTGTCATTAGGTTTTATTGTTCCTATTTTATAACTTATACTTGAATCTTTAGACATTCCTATATAATCTTTGTCGTAAATTTCTCCTCTTTTTATATTTTCTTTACTTCCATTTATTTGATGTCTATTTATATTGTATCCTTTTGCAAATGTTGAAACATTAAAATCATGAGCATATTGCATCATCCCATAATCTATTATTTTACATCCTACATGATTATTTTCATCTGATAATAATTCTGAGTGAATATAAAACTCTAAATCTAAATCAATTTT
The DNA here is from genome assembly GCA_963558115.1 of uncultured Clostridia bacterium. Taxonomy (GTDB): domain Bacteria; phylum Bacillota; class Clostridia; order TANB77; family CAG-508; genus CAG-269. The sequence goes on along the minus strand of CAUWFY010000160.1, from coordinate 1,362 downwards.
GCTTTCATTTAAGAAAACATATCTTTTTAATAAGACGTTTTCTTTTATAAGAATACAATCTGTTTGAACAATAGTTAAATTAAAATATGTATTTGTTACTTCTGTATTAAGTATATTTGTATCTGTATCATAATATTGTCTATATACATTATTTATATCTTCATGTAAATATATCAAGTCAGAGTTATTAACCTTTACTCCTGTATGAAAGAAATTAATATATTGCCTGTTTTCTTTATTAGGAAAATATATTCTTTGCATTTCTCCTTTTGAGGTAAATGTAGCTAACATATTTTTGTTTCCAATAATTGCTTCATTCAAATATTTATTATTCATATTTTTTCTCCTTTTCAAGGGTTATCCTTTTTTATTTAATAAATCATTTTAGGATATTGCTTCTTTTAATTACTCTAAAACTATTACTATTTATTAATTATGTCTTTATATAGATATAACATTTCTGCTATATTTATATTGATTTACCCTTCAATAACATTTAAAATTTGTTTTTCTAAGTCTTTTATTTTTTCATTTATTCTAAATATGTCTTCATCTCTTAAATTTTCGTCTTGTATATCTTGTTTTACATAGTTTTCCATATCTTTTAATTCTTCTTTTATCTTTTCTATTCTTTCTGCTACTTCAACTTTTAAGTTTTTATTTATCTTTCTATGAATTTTATTTGTTAATAAAATTTCATCTTTTAGTTCATATGTTTCTCCAAACTCCGGTATTGTTACTCCTAAACCTGTATCGTTTTCTATTTTCTCTCTCAATATATCTTGAGATTCTGGTTCTCCATGAACTAGGAATATATGTTTTGGTTTCTTTATGAATGAATATATAAAATTCATTAGTAATTCTTGGTCAGCATGACCTGAATAGCCTTCTATATATTCTATTCTTGCATTTACTGCTATTTCTTCTCCAAATATTTTTACAGTTTTTGCTCCATTTACTATGTTATACCCTAATGTTCCTGGTGCTTGGTATCCTACAAATAATATTGTACTTTTTGGATTCCATAAGTTGTGTTTTAAATGATGTTTTATTCTTCCAACTTCACACATTCCACTTGCTGAAATTATTATACTTGATTTTGGATCTTCATTTAAGGCTTTTGATTCCTCTGCTGTTCTTGTGAATTTTAATCCCGGAAATTCTAACGGATTATCTCCTTTTTCCATATCTTTTTTTGTTTTCTCATCAAATAAATCCATATTATCACTAAAAACTTCTGTTGCTGATATTGCTAAAGGACTATCTACATATACTGGTGTCTTCATTAAAACTTTATATTTTCTTCTAAATTCTTCATCATCTTTTTCTTCTTTTAGTTTATTTAATTCATATAATATTTCT
>CAUWFY010000159.1:0-3121 GCA_963558115.1 uncultured Clostridia bacterium | reverse complement strand
ATATAGATGGTTCAAATAAATTTGAAGATGTTTTAAACTTTAATTATAAATTTAGAGATATAAAACAAGACAATGGAACTTTAAATAGTTATGATAAAATAAATTTACAAACAGACAGTTTTGCAAGTATAGACAAATTTACAGATTTTATATCAAGCATAACAGGCTCGAATGTAGAAGCTATAAAATTGGATATAGACACAGAAAGATTCTTAACTTATTCATATGTATGTATAGACCAAGAGGCCTGGAATATAGATAATGAATTTGAAAAAATCAAACACAACTTCATAAAATTTGCAGGAATATTACCAGTGGACAATAGTGCAAATTTAAGAGAAAGTGAAATAATATCACTATCAAAATGGAAATATGCAAAAATGGGAATTACAAAACAAGGAGTTACATTGTTTACCTCATCAGCAGATATGAATAATTACACTATTTTACCAGACGAATATGAAAATCAATATTTCTATACGTATATAGCAGAATTATATAAAAAAATATACTTGCAAAAATTGAATGTAGCTTTTAAAGAAGAGGTAAAATTAAAATCAGCTAGAAAAAAATTCATTAATTTTACAAAAAATATATGGATACAAGAAGTTACAGAAGATGAAATTGGAACTATGTTAAATAAAAAAGTTAAAGAAGCATTTGAACTAGAGAAGATATATTATAATATAAAAAATAAATATGATATTTTATATAAAGAATTAAATATTGAAAAAAATAAAACATCAACAATAATAATATCAATTATATTAAGTGTTTCATTAATTATCAATATAATTAATTTTATACTATTACTAAAATAAAAAGTTTGAAAAGTTTAATAGTTATTAAATATTAAGATAAATATTTTGTTAGAAAATATATAGAATTATAAATGCAGAAATTGAAAAATAGAAATAAAAGATAATATATGAATATAACATATATAAAATAAATAAAAAATACATATAAATATATAAAAAATATATATAAATATATACAAAAAGATATACGAAAAAATATATATAAAATATATAAGGATATTAAAATATTATATGTGAATGGAAGGCAAAAATGAGAATTAGTTGTGGTACGGATATAATTGAAATAGAAAGAATAAAAGATAGTATAGAAGAAACTAATAATAAATTTCTAAATAGAGTATATACAGAAAAAGAAATAGAATATTGTGAAAGCAAAAAAGCACAAAAATATCAACATTATGCAGCAAGATTTGCAGCAAAAGAAGCAGTATTTAAGGCAATATCAATAAAGCTAGAAGATAAATATTCAATATGTTGGAAAGACATTGAAATAATGAATGATAGTCAAGGAAGACCAAGTGTAACATTACAAGGAAATATACAAAAAAATATTGAGCAAATAGATATTAGTTTATCACATTGCAAGGAATATGCAATTGCTAATGTTGTAGTAGCTTGGAAGTGACTAAGTAATGAAAAACAGTAATTATAGTTACTGTTTTTTAAACTTATAGTAAATAATATTAAAAATTAAGTTACACAATTTAAATTGAAAATAAATTGCAAAAAGCAAATAGTGAGTAATTTTCTATATGATATATAAAATTAGATATATATAAATAATATTAGTTATATTATTTAGTTTGCTATTAAAGAGTAATATTATATATTTTTTTAAAATAAATAAATGGAGAATGGAGTTAATTATGAAATTTTTTGACAGTCATGCACATTTAGATGATGAAAAATTTAATGAAGATAGAGAAGAATTGATAGAAGAAATAAGAAAATCAGATATAGATAAATTTATATCAGCAGGGTATAGTTTAGAAGGTTCAAAAAAAGGAATAGAATTAGCAGGTAAATATGATTTTATCTACACAACAAGTGGGATTTCACCTAACGATATTCCACAAACAGAAGAAGAATTGTGGAAAAATCTTAAAGAAATTGAAAAAATGGCACAAGAGAATAAAAGAGTTGTAGCAATAGGTGAAATAGGACTAGACTACTATTGGGAAAAAGAAGAAAAAATGAGAAAACTTCAAAAAATAGCATTTATTGAACAAATAAAAATAGCAAATAAAATAGACTTGCCAATAGTAATACACACAAGAGAAGCGGTAATGGATACAATACAAATATTAAAAGAAAATAATGTAAAAAATAAAGGAATATTTCATTGCTGTCCATTAAATAGAGAATTAGTGAAAGAAGCTTTAAAATTAGGATTTTATATTTCATTTGCAGGACCAATAACATTTAAAAATTCTAAAAATGCAAATGAAATTATAGAAATAGTACCAAATGACAAAATACTAATAGAAACAGACAGTCCATATTTAGCACCAGAGCCAGTAAGAGGAACAAGAAATAATCCGATAAATGTTAAATATATAGCTCAGAAAATAGCTGATGTAAAAAAACTGTCATTAGAAGAAGTTGCAAAGATGACATATGAAAATGCAGAAAAGATATTTAAAATATGATTTTGGTGATTTTGGGGTCGGAGACAAAAATCATCGACATTAAGTTTAGAACCACTATGTCAAATTTGTTAAAATTTTATTTGATTTTGAAAATAATACTAAAATAACTGAATAAAATATCAAAATATCACGGAATAAATATATAAAATATCACGGAATGAAATTGACAAATACCACGGAATGGGATGCATTTGAAATTAAGCTTAGTACACATAAATTTGAAAAAGGTGAAAATTATAAAACCACTTTCATACCTATAGAGTGAAAGCGGTTTAAAATTTATAAATATAATAAATTTTAAATATGAAATATGGAATAAAATCTATTTTAAATAGTTACATATATATTCTTTTATCTCAAATTTTTTAAAGCATCAATCCTATCAGCTGTGCTTGGATGAGTAGACCAAATATTAGTAGTTTTTTTCTTACCATTCTTTTTAAAAGGATTTACAATATACATATTAGCAGTTGCGCTATTAGCATATTCTAATTCATTAGGGTCATTTTCCAATTTTTCCAATGCAGAAATTAATCCTTCAGGATTACGGGTAAATTCAATAGCTGTACTATCAGCTAAAAACTCTCTTTTTCTAGATAAAGCAAGTTGCATAAGAGAACCAAAGATAGGAGATAAAATTAAAAATACTAA